>JBILFK010000161.1:0-3661 GCA_044351685.1 Rickettsiales bacterium
GGCCATTCATGCCGATACGTACGTTATCGTATTTATCTTCGCCTTTACCGTGCACGCGCAACGATTCCATGACTTTATAAAGTTCTTCATCGTCAGTGAAAATCGCGCCACCATCGCCGTAACAGCCCAGCGGTTTGGCAGGGAAAAAGCTGGTGGCCGTGGCCATGCCAATGGTGCCAACTTTGCGGCCTTTGTAATTGCCACCAAAACCTTGCGCAGCATCGCACAGCACCCACATGCCATGCGCTTCGGCGATAGGGTTAATCACATCGTAGTTGGCAGGCTGGCCAAACAAATCAACGGGCATCACCCCGGTAAGTTTCAGGCCAAGCTTTTTAGCTTCAGCAATGGCTTGTTCAAAACTCTTCGCGCACATGTTGAAGGTTACAGGGTCGATATCCACAAACATGGGCTTGGCACCAAGCCATGCTACCACTTCGGCGGTGGCCGCAAAGGTGAAGCTGGGGCAAAAAATGGCATCGCCCGGGCGCACACGTTTGGCCATTAGCACTAGCGCCAGTGCATCGGTGCCGTTGCTGCAGGAAAGGGTGTATTTGGCACCACAAAATGCTGAAAGCTGCTTTTCAAGCTCGGCCACTTCTGGCCCTAAAATATACGCTCCATGTGCGAGCACTTTAGCAATAGCCACATCGAGCTTTGCTTTAATGCGCTGTTGTTGGGCGGCTAAATCAATGAATTCAATGCGCTGTGTGGCTACGGCAAGGTTAGGCTTTGATGACATGGGTTTTATCTTTCACGTTGTTAGTAACATTACGGGTATCGACCACCAGCTTGCTGTGCTTTACCACAAAATCATAATCCACATCGCGGTGGTTGGTGGCAATCAGCACGGCATCGTAGGTTTTTAGCTGCGCTTCGGTAAGTGGCACGGTTTTACGGCCAATCAGCGTGGGATGTTCACGCGTTTTGGGAATTTCTGGGCAGAAGGTATCGTGGAATTCTACCGTTGCACCGGCCTTTTCCAAACGCTCGAAAATAAACAGCGAAGGGCTTTCGCGCATATCATCAACATTCGGTTTATAGGCAATACCCAGAATCAGCACGCGTGAGCCATTCAGACCCTTGCGGTAATGGGTATCGAGGCCTTCGCGCAGGCGGTCAATCACGTAACCCGGCATGCGCTCGTTGATTTGCCCGGCAAGTTCAATGAAGCGCGTGGGCATGCCATATTCGCGCGATTTCCATGTTAGGTAGAAGGGATCAATCGGAATGCAGTGGCCACCCACGCCAGGGCCGGGGTAAAACGGCATGAAACCGAAGGGCTTGGTGGCAGCGGCATCGATAACTTCCCACACATCGATACCCATTTTTTCGTAGACGATTTTCAGCTCGTTCACGAGTGCGATATTGACACTACGGAAAATATTTTCGGTGAGTTTTACGGCTTCAGCAGTAGCGGCAGTGCTGACCGTTACTGCTTTTGTAACGATATTGGCGTAGAACGCTTCGGCAAGGGCACGACTTTTATTGTCATCGGCGCCTACCACTTTGGGAATCGAGTGGGTGGAAAAGATACCGTTACCCGGATCTTCGCGCTCAGGCGAATAGGCAATAAAGAAATCTTCGCCCGCTTTATACCCGGTTTGCTCGAGCATCGGGGTAAGTAAATCTTTGGTGGTGCCGGGGTAGGTGGTCGATTCAAGAACTACCAGCTGGCCGGGGCGCAAATGCGCAGCAATGGTTTCGGTGGTCGATTCCACGTAGCTCATATCTGGTTCACGGTTTTTGGTAAGCGGGGTAGGCACGCACATAATCAGTGCATCGGCGGTGGTGAGCGCCGTTGGGTCGTAGGTGGCGTGAAAGCGACCTTCTTTTACCATATCGTTGATGGCCGCATCATCGATGCCTTTCAAATACGATTTTCCGGCATTCAGCATATCAATTTTTCTGGTATCGACATCGAACGCCAGTACATCATAGCCCTTGGCGTGGGTGGCAATCGCCAGCGGAAAGCCCACATAACCCATGCCGATAATGGCAATACGTGCCTTGCAGCCTTTGAATGTGGCAAGCAACGTGTCGAAATCGACAGGTTCGGTGACCAGTTTAGGCGGCGTGTTTTTTATTTTTGCCTGAGGCATCGGGGTTCTCCACGGTTATTTCTTCGAGTTCATTGTTTTGGGTAATGCGGTATTTGCGGCCTTCGCGCGGGCAAACAAGATCGGCACCCAGTTTCTCGCCAGCATGGCTTACCCAGGCGATTTGTTTGGCGGGGTTGCCCACCATTAACGCGTGCGGTTTCACGTTTTTTGTTACCACAGCGCCGGCGCCAATTAAGCAATATTCGCCTAAGCTATGGCCGCAGATAATGGTAGCGTTTGCACCAATGGTGGCGCCACGCCCCACGGGGGTTGGTAGAAACGCATCTTTGCGTTCCACTTCGGCGCGCGGTGTATTCACGTTAGTAAACACGCAAGAAGGGCCGCAGAATACACCCTGCCCAAGCTCGACGCCCTTATAGAGCGACACGTTGTTTTGAATCTTGCAGTTATCGCCCACTTTCACCAGCGGGCCGATCATCACATTCTGGCCAACACTGACATTGCTGCCCATGATGGTGCCGGAAAGAATATGGCTGAAATGCCAGATTTTACTGCCCTCGCCGATCTGGCAGCCTTCATCGATAATAGCGGTTTCGTGTGCGTAGTAGGGTAAGGTGGAGGAGGTATCCGTCATCTCGGTTTTTCCTGATTTTAGAGCTTTCTCAGCAGTTTCCAGCACGGCCAGCACGCGAATACCTTCGGCGGCATCGGTGCGCGCCACGGCTTCTTTGCCAGTGATAGCATCTAGAAAATGCTGGCATTCGTTTTTCAGTGGCTCGCTTTGCGGCACTGTAACTGCAACGCCTTCGGCTTTATTGGGTGTTGGCACGTTGCCTTGCCAAGTGATGCTGTGGGGGTAATGCAGCAGCTTGCTTTCCCAGGGTTGGCCATCATCGAAGGTGGCCATGCCATTGCTGCCAACCACCACCAGTTTTTGTTCTTTGGTGGGGTGCAGCCACGATACAAACACATGCCCCTTCGCGCCCGATTTGAAAGTGAACTGGGCGGAATAAATATCTGGCACCCCAGTGGTAAGCACCGTGGTGGCCTGTGCCGAAACACTGACGGGTGCTTCGCCAAACAGGCCCAGCACCATGGAAATATCGTGTGGCGCAAAGCTCCACAGTACGTTTTCTTCGGTGCGTAATTTACCCAGATTCAGGCGGTTGGAATATACATATTGAATGTTGCCTAATGTGCCTTTGGCAATCATTTCGCGCAGGGCTATGTAATGCGGGTGGTATTGCATTAAATGCCCCACCATTAAGGTGCGTTTGGCTTTGGCGGCATCGGTTTCAAGCGCCTGTGCTTCTTTCACTGTCAGGGCGAGAGGTTTTTCCACGAACACATGCTTGCCTGCTGCAAGGGCTTCGCTGGCAAGAGCGGCATGCTGCGCAGCGGGCGCGGCAATCACTACGCCACCGATAGTGGCATCGGCTAAAATATCCGCAATTGATTTTACGGGCACACCATGCTGTTTGGATTGTGCTTCAGCATTCGGTGCATAGCTATCGGCCACGGCCGCAAGCGCGCCAAGTTCGGCAAAATTCCGCACCAGATTTTTGCCCCAATAGCCACAGCCGATCACGGCAACAGAT
>JBILFK010000160.1:0-3661 GCA_044351685.1 Rickettsiales bacterium
TAACAGCAAAGAAACAACCGAGCTTATTGTGCTTTCAATCAGCTCGACACGTACGATCGGTACTACGAACCAAAACATGCTGCATACACTGCTATCAGGCATGACAGCAGAGGGGCGTCAGGAATTTCGTGATAACATTATCGACGCAGCCAGAACGCAGGGATTGAATTCCGGTGAGATCAGCGCACTGGCTGATCGTATCGATGCCGAAGCGGGTGCACTCGAAAGGGAAGCGCGTGGACCCGTCACGCCGCCGCCGCCAGCACCGCTTCCCACGGAACCCAATCCAGTATTAAGTGCACCAGTTGTGGAACCAGACAGTGTCGATTACGGTGTTGGGGTTCAGGTTCAATACCCTACAGTTACCCCTACGGCACCGATTGGAAGCGCTCCACCGGCACCTTCGGCGCCTACGCAACCTGCTCCGGTTGCGGCTGCGACCAGCATCCCATCGGGTTGGGGTTACGGTATTGCGACCGATTACAAAAACGGTGCTGAAGGGGGTGCAGCTGACCAACAAATCGGTAACGATGCGTTTGAAATCACCTCGATTGCAGCGCTGCTTCAAGAGCGTTTTGGTATCACTGTGCAAGGCAATCCACCCACACTTGCGCAACTGAATACCGCACTCCAAAGCCCAGAAATGCAGGCGCGATTGGCGGAATATAATCAGGGTAAACCGGCCGACCAACAGATTACACCAGCAGATTTAGACCTTACACGCATTGCGGCACTTACGGGTGAAGCGCGCGATGCTGCAAATGATAAATTTGCCAATGGCATTGCCGCGCTTGCCAATTCTGGCATTGCACGCGATGGATTGGCTGCTCGGGAAGCTGACGGCGTGCCGCTTGCAGCAGTCGATAGCGATACGGTTCGTGCCATGCAGGATTTCATGAACGAACAGGGCTTCAAAGATGCTGCGGGTAATGCGCTTGCGGTCGATGGGATTGTTGGCCCAAAAACTACCGCAGCATTTGCGGCACTCGAGGCTGCGGCAGGCGTGAACCCCGCTACCGGCAATATTTCACCTGCCTTGCTGGATTTTGTACGGGAACGTCAAGATTTAGCGCTCGGCCGTGAAGAAGAGCGCGCCATGGCGATTGCTGCTGAAAACGGCGCTCTCACGCGCGATGAAGTAGCACGCATGAATGCGATTGATGATGCGATTGATGCGCTTGCAGAACGTGGCGGGGTTGATGTGGCAGCTATACGCACCCAATTTGCCGAAGTCCGCGCCGCCATGATCGCGCCCGATGGCAAGCACGAAGGCCAAACTGTCGAACAAGAGCTGGGCGCGCTGGTGGCCATGGTGCCAACCGACAATGCGCTGCGTACTGCAGCTGGTGTGGGCGCTTCGCGCTAATCTTCCTTTCCTGATGACAGATGAAACGCAGCTCGCTACAAGGCGCGCATGCACCATGCTGCCCGTATTCATGCCTGTATCGAACTGCTCGACGCGGTAACCGCCGCGTGGGATGAAAAGCGCGCCCTGCCAATGGATAGCCTGATGGCCAGCTATTTCCGCGCGCGGCGCTATATCGGCGCAAAAGACCGCGCATTCATTGCCGATTTTACCTATCTCTGCCTGCGCAACATGGCGGCACTTGAATGGCATATTACCCATTATAACCGCGCGGCGAACCCGCGCCGCATCGCGATGGCGGCGTTGTATTTTATCGAATGCCTGGAGGCATCCGATATTGTGGCCATTTACGATGACCGCATTGCCCACGCCCCCGCACCGCTGAGCGAAAGCGAACAAGGCCTCCTTGAGCGTTGGGAAGGCAAAGGCTTCGACGACTCTGCCATGCCAGAATATGCCCGCGCGAATGTTCCTGATTGGGCGGTGCCTTACCTGCGCGAAAGCTTAGGCGAGGGCTGGGAAGCCGAAGCCATGGCGCTCAACGAACAGGCACCGATTGATTTACGGGTGAACACACTACGCTGCCCGGACCGCGAGACGCTGATAGACGCCCTGCGCGAAGAAGGCATCGAGGCGGAACCCACTCCGCATTCGCCACTTGGCGTGCGGGTGCTGAAGCGCTTTGCTGCGCACAATACTGAAGCCTTCAAGCAAGGCTGGTACGAAATGCAAGATGAAGGCAGCCAGCTGGTGGCCGAACTGGTGGATGCGCGCGCGGGCGAAAAAGTGATCGATTTTTGTGCGGGTGCCGGCGGTAAAACACTGGCGATTGCCGCGTTGATGCAAAATAAGGGGCGCATTTTGGCGCTTGATACTGCCGAACACCGGCTGAAACAAATTCGCCCACGTTTGGCGCGCGCCGGGGTGGATAATGTGCAGCTGCACGTGCTAAGCAGCGAAACCGACCCCTGGCTAAAGCGCCACCGCGACAGCGCCGATTGGGTGCTGGTGGATGCGCCATGCAGCGGTTCGGGCACCTGGCGGCGCAACCCGGATTTGAAATGGCGGTTTGGCGAAGAAGATCTGGCCGAGGTGCGCGCTCTGCAAACGCGTATTCTGGATGCCGCCGCCGCATTAGTAAAACCCGATGGGTTTTTGGTATATGTTACGTGCTCGCTATTTGCCGCGGAAAATAATTCACAGATAGAACAATTCCTTAGCCGCCATGAACACTTTAGGGTTGCCCCTCTGCCGGAATTATGGAATAACCGCCCGGTTGCTGAGGCAGGTGATATCACCAGCTTGCAGCTTACCCCGCTTCAAGACGGGACGGATGGGTTTTTTGCCGCAATCTTGTGGCGTCATCCGGGATAACACCAATCGCGCAGGCACGGGCTTTGCATCTGCAAAGCGTGATTTATGGCGTAGAGGATACCAATGGCAAGGCATACGGCCACAAAAACAGGATTAAGCAAGCGCCTCGGCGAGGCGTTCAGCCGCCTTTTTTGTAAGCGAAGCATTATTATTATTGCCGAACACAAAACCCAGCACGTGCCGGTATCGGTGGGGTGGCAGCTTGGGGTGATTACGCTGGTACTTGGCGTGGTGATGTGGGGTTCGTTCTCGACCGGTAGCTACATGGCCGCCCAAAAAGTGCTGCAAGAAAAAGACAAAAAACTCGCCACCAAAACCATCGAAAACGAGCGCATTGGCGCTGAATTCTCGCTGCTTCGCCGCGACCTGATGAAACTGGTAGATGCCGGAAAATCGGGCAAACTCGCCGGCGATGCCAAGTTGGTAGTGGAACAATATGCCGATAAAGATACCGCCACAGTCGACCAGATCGGCGCGTTGGATGCTGGCACTTCGGAAGTAAACTATAACGAAGTGTTCGCCCGCATCGAATTTCTGGAAAACAAAGTGCGTGATCTGCAAACCGATCACGATACGATGATTAGTGAAATTAAAACTGCCACCTCCGGAAAGATCAAAGAGTTTGATCGCATTATCGCCATGACCGGCCTTAACCGCGATGTGCTCGAGCGTCAGGCAAAAACCGAAGCGCAAAAGCAGCAGGCACACAAAGAGAAATATGGCCGTATCGATAAAGATGCGCGCGGTGGTCCGTTCATTCCGGTGCGCCTGAACAGCATCAAGGAAACCGACCCGACGCTGTATTTTGATATGCAGCGCATGATGACATTGAATGCAGTGGTGGCATCGATTCCACTCGATAACCCGCTGAAGCAATATGTAAAAACCACCAGCAGCTTTGGTACGCGCATTGACCCATTT
>JBILFK010000162.1:0-3646 GCA_044351685.1 Rickettsiales bacterium
AGATTGTAAAAGAAAGCGCCATTGCTGCGGCTATTATTGTGCTGGTGGCGGCTGTTGCGTTGGGCGTAACAGAATTTTCCGATGCAAGTATTACTTCGCGCGCCGAAGCCGAGAGTGCGTTAAGTGCCGCAAATGCTAAAGTGGCGGGCCTCAAAGATCAGATTGGTAAATCCAGCAGTGCCGAAAAACGCTACGCTGATATACGGCTGATGCGATCGCAGGAAAATTATGCATCTGACACGGAAGCTCTTAAAGAGCTTATCCGGTATCTGAAAGAGAAATATCGCTTAACCAAAAATTTCAAGCTTACATTACCGTCCAGTGAAGTGAAGTCGGATCGCACTGAGTTTTCGGCACTGAATTTTGATGTCATGGTGCGCGATGACACTGAGATTATTTTTGGTGCGATGTCGGATGTGCATGTATTTTCGTTCCTTGATGAATTTTTACGCTCCTCGCCCGGCATTGTGCGGCTTACTAAATTCAATATGACACGCAAATCGCCTATGGATGTGAATACGCTTTCACAAATGACCAGCGGTGCAGTTCCCGAAGTGATTACGGTAGAGATGCACTTTCTGTGGGCAGGGTTGAAACCCAAAGATAACACCACTGCGAATACGGGTGCTCCAGCCGCACCGGGAGCTCCGCTATGATGGTACGCCAATCTACCTGCCTTGCTGTATTGCTGATGATGGCATCGCCTGCTGCGTTTGCGCAAACGCCACCGGTTCCGGGGTTGCCCGAATTACCTGGCCAGCAGCAGCCAGCAGTGCAGCTTCCTGAAGTTCAGGTGCCGGCCACGCCCGCTCCGGCTGTGGCGGCGGAACCCACGGCAACAACAACCACGACCACCACAACCACATCCTCTGAGCCTGCAGAGGCAGCAACTGCGCAAACCCTAGAAACCCAGAATAGTGCGCAGCCTGCACTGGATGCGCAAGCCGTCGAAAAACCTGCAGATGCCGCAACCGGTGACGCAGCGATTGCTACAGGTGAGACACCGAAAGAAGCGGGTGGCGAGAAGGAAAAAAACTTTATTGCCTCGTATGGCACCTACGGCAAAAGCGTCTTTTTTACAGAAGAAGAAATTAAACGCATGAAGCAAGTGCTCTATATTTCCGAAAGCTTTAAGGGTGAGGCCGTATCAGATAAACCGCAAACCGATGATACTGCATTCAATGATTTACTAGGAAGCCTGAACAACAAAGCCACGGTTGATGTTTCTCCCATCACGGAATTTCCAAGTTTTTATGTTTCCACGATTGTCTATAAATCGCCATCGAACTGGTCGTTATGGCTAAATGGTAACCGCGTTACCCCCAAACGCGTTCCTGCAGGGATTGAGGTGGTTGCTGTGTCGCCAACAGGGGCCCAATTTTTATGGAAGCCAGAAAAGTTTCTGCAATTCAAAGCCTATTGGGATGATATCGAAGCCGGGAAAGTCACAAAAGCCCCGGCGCGCTCATTAAGTCAGGCATCGAAAGTGACGTTCGACAAGAAAAATTCAGCATGGGTGTTTACGGTAAAAACGAATCAAACCTTCGCATCGCAGTATATGGCTGTGCTTGAAGGTAAGCATGATGCTCAGTCCCCTGTAACGCCGCCAGCTACACCTGTAGCAAATGCAGTGCTGCCGTTGGTTGAGCCGCCTCTGTTAGAAGAGCCTGATAAAGAACTGCGCGCCACTTCTGAAGAACTGCAACGGCAAGATCGCCAGCTTTCTGGTATCGGCAGGCCGCGTCCCAAAGGATTGCTTAGCGATGTACCGCCGGCACCTGAACCAACGCCTGCACCAACTCAGGACTCTGCAGCCACGGTATCAGCATTGCTAGGGGCACTGACCAAAGCGGCCGATGCCGCTTCCGGAACCGCTGGAAATAGCTCGAACAATACGGTTGGGCTTCCGGTCTTGCCGAGCCAATAAAGCTGTGCCATATAACGTTGCTATGAGTAACATTCCTCTTCAGGTGAATAGCATTAAAAAGCGTTACGGTAAGCACACGGTGCTAGACGGCATTAACATGCAGCTGACGCAGGGAGAAATTTTTGGGCTGATTGGGCTTAATGGTATTGGTAAAACCACGCTTATCAAAATTCTACTGGATCTGGCGCGGGCGGATTCAGGTGAAGCCCTCATCTATGGCGTGCCAAGCACATCGAAAGATGCGCGCGCGAAACTTTCCTATCTGCCTGAAAAGTTTTCGCCTTCACGCTATCTGCTGGGGCGCGAATATTTATCGTTAGCGCTTTCTTACTACGGTAAAAAGCTGAACCTTGATGAAGCAAAAAACTTAGCGGATAGTGTCGATTTAAAGCCCGCAGTGCTGGATGCCAAAGTAGGCTCATACTCGAAGGGTATGGGGCAGAAGCTGGGGTTGTTGGGGGCCTTTATGCTGGATCAGCCATTCCTCATTTTGGATGAGCCCATGAGTGGGCTAGACCCTAGTGCTCGTATCAAACTGAAGCGTACCATGTTAAATGCCAAACAGCAAGGCAAAACCATATTTTTCAGTTCGCATATTCTTGCGGATATTGACGAGATATGCGATCGTATCGCGATTATTCACAACACCCAGATTATCTATTTGGGAACTGCAGCCGATTTCAAACCAACCTATGGTGAAACATCGCTGGAGGAAGCCTTCTTAAAGGCTATCACGCACACGCCGCGCGCAGCTTAATATTGCTCATTATTGGTGTAAGCAGAGCGCGCCGATTTAATCACGTATTTTTCCGAAGAGGTATTTTTGTTGGCAGTTTCCAACTGCTTGATATGCAACCTGACATTCGCCGGATTATCAGATTCGGCGATAGCAACTTCAGCCGAAATGATACCTGAAGCGAAGAGTTCGACGAGCGATTGATCAAAGGTGCGCATGCCCTCGCTGGTTCCGCGTTCGATCATTTCACGTATCTGACGAATTTTGCCTTCTTCAACGAGCTGACGAATTAAGCCATTATTCAGCATCACTTCCACTGCAAGCGAGCGCCCACCTTTGAGATTAGCGACTAGACGCTGCGATAGAATCCCGCGAAGGTTGAGCGAAAGATTCAGCAAAATTTGTGGGTGGCGCTCTTCGGGGAAAAAGTTAATGGCGCGCTCAATGGCTTGTGAGGCATTGCTGGCATGCAACGTTGCCAAGCATAAGTGCCCTGTTTCAGCAAAATACAATGCTTGTTCCATCACTTCGCGTTCGCGAATTTCGCCAATCAGCACCACATCGGGGCGCTGGCGCAGGGCATTTTTTAATGCAATGGAGAAAGAATACGTATCAAGCCCAACATCACGCTGAGTAATAATGCATTTTTTATGCGTGTGCACATATTCTATCGGGTCTTCTACGGTGATAATGTGGCCCGAACTGTTATTGTTCAAGTGGCCAATCATGGCGGCCATCGAGGTTGTTTTACCAGATCCCGTAGGGCCAACCACTAATACCAAACCGCGCTTTTCCATCACAAGGTCGGTGTACGCGCTGGTGAGCCCAAGCCCGGCAGCGGTGGGAATATCGGTTTGAATACGACGAATTACCAAGCCCGAATGTTGTTGCTGGCGAAAAACATTGATACGAAAGCGCGCCAGATTATCGCGGAATGCCATACCGGTATTGAATTCCAGTGTGGTCTGAAATTCATCGATCTG
>JBILFK010000163.1:0-3633 GCA_044351685.1 Rickettsiales bacterium
GGTGTCGGGCATTACGGTATTTTCAACGGCCGCAAATGGCGCGAGCTGGTGCGCCCGGTGATTACCGACTGGATTTTGAAACACCATAAGGCCTAGCCTGCCTGCTTCATCTTCATAAAAGCTTCACACCGCACCACGTCTGCATTGCTTAGAATGTGGGTATGGAAAACCGCCCCTTACGCGTACCCGCCACCGAAGACCCGCGCTTTTTTAACCGCGACAGTAGCTTCGGATTTTCGGTGGGCTATCTGGCAAGCTTAGGCCAACGCAGCCTGCTTGGCGCGCTGGCGCTGCCCATCGCTGGCATTGTCATTGGCGGCACCTACGGCAAAGAAAAAATGCAACGCGAACAGCGCGAAGGTAAGCTGGTGCACCCGCCCAGTTTTTTTGGTAAGGGCACCGTGGTTGGTATTACCGACGGATTAATTTTTGGATCATTATTTACGATCGTATCCGGCAGCATTGTCTGGCCGGTGGGTCTGGCGCTGGCGCTTGGCACGCTATATAGCGCCAACGATTATCGGCAATCGGAAAATGCCTACGCTGCCGCGAAGCGTTATGTGGCGCAATTCGGTGAATATAATCCGCACGCGCCCCAGCATGTGTTACCGCATGCCGAAATTTTGACCCCCGAAGAATCCATGCTGCTGCAGGAACGCTTAGCCCAAGAAGGCAAGCACCGAAGCCACGCCGCAGTTGCCCAGCTATCGCACGCAGCCCCCCACGAATCAGCACGCTAATGCTGCTGTGGCTATGCTGCGGCTAGGTCTACGAGTTTTTGGCGCAGATGCTGAGTTTCCCACAAGGTAGCAACAATCGACGAAGGCAGAGATAATACCTCCTGCGTGTGCACCTGCAGATAAAGAATCGGGGCTTTGGAAGCCTGAAGATACTGCATGAGTTCATGGTAATCATGGCGCGCCAATAGCGCCTGAGAAAGAAGCACCACCGTACCATCTATCAGTGCATTATCATTCGGAAGCGGATCAGATTCTGAATAAGAGAACCTTAGAGGAATCTGATAAAAATCAGCGATGCCCAATAACGCATCGCGCGCAATAAAATCACTATCCGGCGCGTAGCAAATTGCAAGCTGCTTGCTCATACCGTAAACTCCCTGTTCTCTTTAAATTCGCCGGGACGCATATAGGTGCGCTGTACCCAACGACCATAGGTATCGGGTACGGTCTCGCGTGATGTGTTCGCGCGTCCGTGCAGTACCGCATGGTTATCGACGAGCAGCATCACGCCCGGCGCAAGGCGCACCTGTGTACACAGATCTGGGTGATCTTCGGTAATCCGTTGCAGCTTTTTAACAAAATCGACTGCCGCCTGATGATTGGCGGGTTTATGATCAAACAAGGCTTCGCTACCTTCATAGGGCACGACCCGCATTTTTTCTTCTGCCAGATTACAGGTAAAAAACGGTTTACCGCCCCGCTCACTTAAAATGGGGCGTATCACCTGACGCGCACCACCGCCTTCCTTAGGCGCTACCGCGCCACCACCGATAAAATGATAAATAGGCTTGCGTATGAGCGCCTGCTCTTCGGGTGATAGTTTTTGATGATTTCATCGCGCAGCACAACGGTGGTATCGATTGAATCTTTGCCTTCGCGCAACCCAAAAAGGGTAAAAAATGGCGCAACATTTTCATCCTGCATGGAACAATTATCGGTGTGCATATCAAAGAATCCGGCACCGCGACTGGATTTTTCCATAGCCAGATCTTTGGTATCGCTTTTTCTTGGAATAATCTGGTTCACAAACCCTTTATCTTTCATTTCGATATTCACATAAGGATATAACCCGCACATTCCTGAAACTGCAACCGTTGTGTATTCGCTTATCGGCCCCTTGCTGCCACGACTAAAATTATCTTCTTTATCAAGCCCCTCTTTCACCGGATCAGGTACCACCGGGTCAATGGGCAGATTTTCAATCACGATATACGGGGGCATCTTGCCCGCTTTTATCGCCGAAAATACCTGCAGGATCGCTTTTGCTTGCGCCTGTTCTGTAGGGTTTTCGGTTTGCTGAGCCGATTGCTCAAGCAGAACTTTCATTCGACCGCTAAGTGCAAAACCTAAATCTTCAAAATGCCGATAGGGATCGGATTTATCTTTTAATACCTCCTGCACTTTTTCACCGTAAGATATGAACGCTTTGCGCACCGATTCTGGAAATACAAGTCGAGGTGTCGGCTGGCTTGCGAGGTGAGGGGCTTGGTAGAGCATGTGCATGGCCTCATACGCTTCGTTAATCATTGCTCTGGTTGCATCTCGGGTGATGGGGTTGGGTAAGACACCGCGTTCGTAGAGCCATTCAAAATCCTTACAATAGCGATCTACGATTGCGTCAGTTGGGGCTGTAAAAAATAACGGCGGCATGGCCGTTTCAGGAATTGGGGGCTGCCCGTCCATTTTTTGTCGCAAATTGATCAAATCTCGGTGCCGGGTTCCTGGTTTATAGTAACAATCGCGCATAAATGCCGCGGATTCGGGTGTCATTTTTTTATCTGGAAGCAGCCGCAGCGCCGCAATAAAATCAAGCAGATCGATAGGTTTATTGCGTGAAGCGCGATTCAGATCCAGTGATTTTGCGGCAAGCATTTGATACGGCGATGTCGTAAAAACTCCCTGAAATCCAGGGGTTTTGAGTATATCTACTTCCTGATTTGCCAGATTGTGTGGTGGCGAATCCAGTTTTGGTGAGTCTGTGTTGATATCTAATTTTAACGAGCTGCTGCATGTAGTAGAGATTTCTGCCGCTTTCTGAAGCTGTGCGATATCGCTGCTAGAAAGCCTGTATTTTGTATCGTTTTTTAAAATTTCATGGATATCGGCTGGCGAAAACTCACGGGTCATTTCGTAAATTAACTTACGATCGCGCTTTTGCGGATAATGCGCCATGGCATCGTGCAGGTGCCATTGTTTTGCGCTGCATAATGCTGCGATTGTACGGTGCAACGCCTGCGAGGCATTCAAGCGATCATAGTGTGCGGCATCCCCTGCTACCACAAGATCTAAGTCCCCGATATTTCTGGGGCTTGCAGAATCATCGCGCAGCAAAAGTGCACCCGATGAAATAGCCACTATTCCACGTAACCCTGTTTCAGTGAGGCGCTGATTTTCCGGACGCGATGAATCTTTGTAGGCAGCATCATATGCGTGCAAAAAGTCGATTGCCATCACTTTCCGCAACGTGGTTTTTAACGGGTCAGAAAAATGCTGCTCATCTTCCATCGGTGTATTTTACAGCATCGCGTATGTGCATATTGTGACAAGTAATAGAATTATTTATTACAAAGCAGTTGCTTGGGGCTTGGCATTTGAGCGCCCACCTGCTATACCGCAGCGCAACAGACGCATGGCACTGAGGAACTATCATGGATTGGGACAAGCTCAGGGTTTTTTATACGGTGGCGCTCTCGCGCAGCCTTACCAAAGCATCTGAAACGCTTAGTATTTCGCAATCTTCTCTCAGCCGCCAAATTTCTGCGCTGGAAGAACGGCTTGGCATTCCGCTGTTTTTGCGCCATGCGCGCGGCCTGATGCTGACCGAGCAAGGCGAAATCATGTTCCGTACCGTCTCGGAAATGGTGAACAAGCTGCAGGCCACTGAACATACCAT
>JBILFK010000035.1:0-11676 GCA_044351685.1 Rickettsiales bacterium
TCGATGATCGCTATCTGTTGCCCGATGAAACCTACCAAGATCTGTTCGCCCGTGTGGCCGTGCATTACGCCGATGATGAAGCGCATGGTCAGCGCATTTACGATTATATCAGCCGCATGTGGTTCATGCCTGCGACACCTATTCTCTCGAATGGCGGCACCACGCGCGGCATGCCAATTTCGTGCTTCCTGAACGAAACCGAAGATTCATTGCAAGGCATTGTCGATTTATGGAACGAGAATGTGTGGCTGGCCTCGCGCGGCGGCGGCATTGGTTCATATTGGGGCAATCTGCGTTCGCTTGGTGAAAAAGTGGGTCGCAACGGCAAAACTTCTGGCGTGGTGCCCTTCGTGCGCGTGCAAGATTCACTGACGCTGGCGATTTCGCAAGGCTCGCTGCGCCGTGGTTCGAGCGCTGTATATCTCGATATTTCGCACCCAGAAATCGAGGAGTTCATCGATATTCGCCGCCCCACCGGCGGTGACCCAAACCGTAAAGCACTCAACCTGCACCATGGTGTGTGCATCACCGATGACTTCATGGATGCGGTGGAAAAAGATGGCAAATGGAACCTGCTTTCACCCAAAGATAAACACGTGGTAGATACCGTGAAGGCGCGTGATTTGTGGGTAAAGCTGCTCACCACCCGCATTGAAACCGGTGAGCCGTATATTATCTTTATCGATCAGGTGAACCGCTCGATCCCCGAGCATCACAAGCTGGCGAATCTGCCGGTGAAAATGTCGAATTTGTGCAGTGAAATTACCCTGCCCACCGGCCCCGACCATTTGGGCAAAAGCCGCACCGCCGTGTGCTGCTTAAGCTCGCTCAATGTCGAGTATTTCGATGAGTGGAAAGATAACCCGATCTTCATTGAAGATGTCATGCGCTTCCTCGATAATGTGCTTTCCGATTTCATCGAGAATGCACCCGACAGCATGGCACGCGCCAAATATTCTGCCGCGCGCGAGCGCAGTGTGGGCTTGGGCGTGATGGGTTTCCACTCGTACCTGCAGTCGAAAATGATTCCGTTTGAATCGGTGATGGGCAAAGTGTGGAACAAAAAAATGTTCGAGCATATTCGCAAAGGTGCCGACGCGGCTTCACAAAAACTGGCCACCGAGCGTGGTGCCTGCCCCGATGCCGCCGATTTCGGCATCAATGAGCGCTTCAGCAACAAGCTGGCGATTGCGCCAACGGCTTCTATTTCCATCATCTGCGGTAATGCCAGCCCCGGCATTGAACCGTTTGCGGCCAATGCGTTCACGCAAAAAACCCTCTCGGGTTCGTTTGTGGTGCGCAATAAATACCTCAAGCAGTTGCTTGCGGAAAAGGGCTACGACAACGATGATATCTGGTCACTCATCACCACCAGCGAAGGTTCGGTGCAGCATCTCGATTTCCTCGATGAAAACGAGAAGCTGGTATTTAAAACCGCGTATGAAATGGATCAGCGTTGGGTGATCGAACATGCCGCTGATCGCACACCGTATGTGTGCCAGGCGCAATCGGTGAATGTGTTCCTGCCGGCAAATATCCACAAGCGCGATTTGCATGCACTGCACTTCATGGCGTGGAAGAAGGGCATGAAAAGCCTGTATTACTGCCGTTCTGCTTCAATGCAACGTTCCGACAAAGTCTCGCAAAAAATGCCTGAGATACAAATGGAACTTTCGCTTAAACAAAAGCAAGAAACACGCTACGAAGAATGCCTGGCTTGCCAATAAGCACGCCGCACCACTAACTTTTTTGAATGGAGTTTACTATGGCCGAGGCCAAAAAATCGAATAGCACGTTTATTTTTATTCTGGTTGCCATCGCTGCAATCGTTGTGGGCGTGGTGTTCACGATGGGTGAAAAAGCCGGCACCGATGCGGCAGCCCCTGCCGTTGAAGCACCTGCTGCAGCCCCTGAAGCTGCCGCACCTGCTGAAGCTGCACCCGCAGTGATTGGCGCTGGCGCTGAAACTGCACCAGTAGCTACCGATGCTGCAGCCCCTGTTGCAACTGAAGCAGCCCCTGCTGCTGCGGCTCCCGCTGCTGAATCTCCGGCTGCACCTGCTGCTGCTGCGGCCCCAGTGGTAGAAGCACCTGCTGCTGCTGCCCCAGCTGCTGCACCCGCTGCGCCTGCCGCACCTGCTGCTGGCCAGTAAAACCACTACCCTCCGGGGTTATGCGATTGCGTAACCCCGGAATATCAAAATCCCTTATGGCACACCACGGAGAGTTCTATGTCGCTTCTTGATTCCAAGCCAATTTACAAGCCGTTTGCCTATCCGTGGGCCTACGATGCTTGGTTGATGCAGCAACGCATTCACTGGCTGCCCGAAGAAGTGCCGCTGGCCGACGATGTGCGCGACTGGAAAAAGAACCTCGCCCCTTCAGAAAAAAACCTGCTGACGCAAATTTTCCGTTTCTTCACGCAGGCCGATATTGAAGTGAATAACTGCTACATGAAGCATTATTCGCAAATCTTTAAACCAACCGAAGTGCAAATGATGTTAAGCGCGTTCTCCAACATGGAAACGGTACATATCGCTGCCTATTCGCACCTGCTCGATACGATCGGCATGCCGGAAACTGAATACCACGCCTTCATGAAATACAAAGAAATGAAGGATAAATACGATTACATGCAGCAATTTGGCGTGGAAACCAAACTCGATATCGCCACCACCATGGCGGTGTTTGGTGCCTTCACCGAAGGCATGCAGCTGTTTGCTTCGTTTGCCATTCTGCTCAATTTCCCACGCTGGGGCAAAATGAAAGGCATGGGCCAAATTGTGACCTGGAGCGCGCGCGATGAAACGCTGCACACCAATTCGATCATTCGCCTGTTCAAAACCTTCTGCGATGAAAACCCCGAAGTTTGGGGCGATGAGTTGCGCTCGCGCTTGTATGTGGCGTGCAACACGATCGTGACCCACGAAGATGCCTTTATTGATCTGGCCTTCGGCATGGGCGAAGTGCAGGGCTTAACGCCAAACGAAGTGAAATCGTATATTCGCTTCATCGCCGACAGGCGCTTAGCGCAGCTTGGCCTGCAACCCATGTACCAGATCGAGAAAAACCCACTGCCCTGGCTCGATGATATGCTGAACGGTGTGGAACACGCGAACTTCTTTGAGAACCGCGTGACCGAATACACCAAAGCCGCCACCGTTGGCACGTGGGATGAGGCGTTTGAGATTCATTCAGCATAGCTGAATGAATTCTTGTGTTGCGCCCAGCGTTTTCTCCTGAAAACGCTATGGCGCGCAGCTTCGCTGGCTCATGGCTGACTCGGCCTACTAGCCTCGAATGACAACAATATAGCATTGCTGTCACACCGCACGTGTTGCGGGGTCTACACAAAACTTCTTTCATTTTACATACAGATACCCCAACTAGTACGGCATGACAGAACTCATCCTCTCTGCTGGAGGCCACGCGTTTGGCGACGGTAACCACCCCACCACCCGCATGGTGTTGGCAGCGCTTGGCGCACTAGATGCACAGACATTTTCACCGCGCACCAGCTGCGATATGGGCTGCGGTTCTGGCCTGCTGGTCCTGCGTGTATTGCAGTTATTTACAGGCACGTACATGGTGGCGGTGGATGTGGAACGCAGCGCGGTCGAGGCCACGCGTGAAAATGCCGCAGAAAACGGCCTCGGCGCGCGCCTTCACGCGGTGCACTCCGATGGCTTTCGCCACCCAGATATCGCGGCCCATGCCCCTTACGACATGATACTAATGAATATTCTGGCCGAACCGCTTATTCGCCTCGCACGTGATGCAGAGGCGACGCTCGCGCCTGAAGGACTACTAATACTCAGCGGTATACTGGCATGGCAGGAAGAAGCCGTGCGCGAGGCCTATAGCGGCCTTGGCCTCACCCTGCTGCATCGGCTTACCTTGGGTGATTGGGTGTGCCTGGTGATGGAAAAACCCGCATAGCCACCCTTCACAAAAGCTTCACACTTCCGAGAGGCGGTTTTTGTTAGAATGCAGGGTGAATCACTAGGTGGAACCTGCATGGCATTGCCTGAAACACAGCTTGAGACAACCAACGCCCCCGCAGGCGCGAGCGCAGCAGTGCGCGATATTTCGCCGCAGGCGTTTATCGATGCCAACCGCATTCACGTGCAGGATGGTTCGCTATTTGTTGATGGCGGATTGGTGGTGCACAGGCGCGAGCTTGACCCGAAAAACGAAGCCGCACTGCGACAGAAATTAACACTCACTTACGGCTTACACTCGCCTTCGTTCTTTGAAAAAGAAAAACGCCTGGAAGTGGCGCTGAACCTTGGGCATCTGGTGCCGGTGGCCACCGAAACCAAACGCCAGAAACTGCTGAAGGATATTGGAAAATTTAACGAAGAAGTGGCCACCGGCCGCGACCCCGAACTCACCAAAGCACTCACCGATCGGTTCGCGCCCATGCGCGCGATTGTGCACGATACCACGAACCCCGACCATAATGCCGACCCGGTAGGGGTCGAGGAACTGAAAAACGGCCTGGCCCTATTTCTATTATGCCGCGAAAAACTGACGCGGAATGGCTATTTTGAGCCGGTGGTGAATTATGTTGAACACCACGAGCGCCCCGATCAGGTATCAGAAGATTTAGCCGAAAAACTGGGGGTCACCCCATTACAACTGCGTATGGCTGCCTATCGGGGTGGCGTGGGCGGGGTGGGCAAATTGCTGGGGCTTGAGCCTGCATTCACTGCCCGCGTGGGCGAGCTTGTCGAACATATCTCAAAACGCGATTTCTCGATGAACGATATCGAGCACTGGCACGAAGGCCGCAAACAACTGGGTGAAAATGCCAGCATGCAAGAAACCATCGCCAGCGGCATGCAGACGCGTATCGATAAAACCATCCATGATTTGCGCGGCAAAACCCACGGCATTTATGAATCGCCCGAAGCCATCAAACGCGAAGAACAACGCATCGCCGGTGCCCTGAATCTGGTAGAACCGATCGAACGCGCCATGCTGTTCGCGCTCGGCTATGAAATTTGCTACACGCCGGATCGCACCGCCGATAAAATCGCCTTCCATAAAAGCATCTATGGGCTGCACCGCAAAACCGCCGATGATCTGCGCGATGTCACGGGCACCTACCGCATTTATTTCAGCGGTAAGGGCAACGAAAAAGATTCATTACGCACATTGCGCCACGAAATTGCACATAACTTATGGCCCGCCGAATTTACACCCGAAGAAGTGCAGACGGTCGATAAGTTAGCCAATGCCGACCGCACGCGCTTCGATGCACTACACCGCATTACCACCACCTATAAACCGCAGCTTGAAGCCTATATTACCGCTTACCAGCAGGCCCCGAATGCGCAGGCAAAACAGGCTATTCAGCAACAAGCCAACGAGGCATTTGCACCGCTACAGGTAAAGGTGGGTGACGTATTGCCGCATCTGCGGGCGGCCGATCAGCTTACCTGGCTTGTAAGTGAGGCGCGCGACCGTTTAAGTGTGGAAGGCAAACTGTATAACCGCAGCGGCTACGATGAGCCCTCCACGCGCTTCCGCGAAATGATTTCGCGCTACAGCGAGCTGCAATATGTCGCCTACCGCGAGCAACCCGAAATGCAGGCATTGCTTGCCTTTGTTGCCCCCGGCATGACGCAAACATTCCGTGGCATTTACCTGCCACATCTCGATCGCGTATACCATAAACTCACCGGCGCCACGCCGCCTGCAACCAATGTTGCTGCACCCGCACTTGCCGAGGAAGAACCAAAAACCAAAAAAATCCCGCAACCGGAAGATAAAGCGGTGCAGGGAAAAATCGACGAACGCCCCGAAGCTGCTCTGCCCGCAGTCGCGGCGGTTGCTGCCGCCACCGGCACGCCGGAAGAGAACACCAAACCCATCAAGCTTCCACAACCGGAAGATAAAGCGGCACACGGGAAAATTGACGCGCGGCCTGAAATTGCCGCCACCGCCGCCCACGACCCAAACTGCACGCAAGCATGCTGCGCACCCAGTGCCCAACCCGAAAAAAGCATTGAAACCAAAGGCAGCAGCGTGAAGGCACGCTACCCGATGGCAATGAGCGCGTTAGCGGCGATGGGTATAGACACCGATTCGACCGATCATTGCTGCCTTGCGCGCTAGTTACGCGGCGTGCGCCAACGCTTCCTCATGTTCCAGAAACTTCTGTGCCTCAAGCGCCGCCATACAGCCAGTGCCAGCCGCTGTAACGGCTTGCCGGTAAATTTTATCCTGCACATCGCCAGCCGCAAACACGCCGGGAATGTTGGTTTGCGTGGTGCCAGATTTGGTAATCAGGTAGCCATCGCTATCGGCATCAAGCGCGCCTACAAACAGGCTGGTGTTGGGCACATGGCCAATCGCCACGAACGTACCATCGACCGCGATTTCGCTTAGTGCGCCGGTTTTCAGGTTTTTAAGGCGCAAGCCGGTGAGCGATGGTGGGTTTTCGCTGCCCAAAAATTCATCGACTGCACTATCCCAAATCACTTTCACATTCGGTGTGCGGAATAATCTATCCTGCCCGATTTTCTCGGCGCGCAAACTATCGCGGCGGTGAATAAGCGTGACGGATTTGCAGATTTTAGCAAGATACAAAGCTTCTTCGACTGCGCTGTTGCCGCCACCAATCACCGCGACATCTTTGTTTTTGAAGAAAAACCCATCGCAGGTGGCACAAGCCGAAACGCCAAAATTCTGATATTTCTTTTCGCTTTCAAGCCCCAACCAGCGCGCGCTCGCGCCGGTAGCGATCACCACCGTTTCACCGTAATACACATCGCCGGAATCACCGACCGCCTTGAAGGGGCGCTGCGAAAAATCGACCGAGGTAATATAATCATGGATAATCGTGGTGCCCACATGCGCGGCTTGCGCTTCCATTTGCTGCATCAGCCACGGGCCCTGCACCGCTTCGGCGAAGCCGGGATAATTTTCAACTTCGGTGGTAATGGTCAGCTGGCCGCCGGGCTGCATGCCATGCACCATAATCGGTGAAAGCGCTGCGCGTGAGGCGTAGATTGCTGCGGTGCAGCCTGCTGCGCCCGAGCCGATTACAAGAACTTTGGTGTGGTGTTCGGTCATATGTGTTGTGTGGCGCGCGGTGCGTGACGGGTAGCTGCGCCACCCGTCACCCGTTACGCATCACCCCTTTCTACAAAGCGGATGCTTTTTCTTTCAGGTATTCGGCAACGCCTTCGGCGGTGGCACGCATCCCTTTTTCGCCTTTTTTCCAGTTGGCAGGGCACACTTCGCCGTGCTCTTCGTGGAAGTTCAGCGCATCGACCATGCGAATTGCTTCATCGACGTTACGGCCGAGCGGCAGATCGTTCACCACTTGGTGGCGCACAATGCCTTTTTTATCGATCATGAAGGTGCCGCGGAAGGCAACCGCATTGTTCACCAGCACATCGTAATCACGCGCGATGGATTTGGTTAAATCGGCTACCAGCGGGAAGCGGATATTGCCAATGCCGCCCTTTTCCACCGGGGTGTTTTTCCATGCGAAGTGGGTGTATTGCGAATCGACCGATACGCCGATAATTTCAGCGCCGAGTTTTTTGAATTCATCGATACGGTTATCGAAGGCGATAATTTCCGAAGGGCACACAAAGGTGAAATCGAGCGGGTAGAAAAACAGAATGCCAACCTTGCCCTTGATGTAAGATTTCAGGTTGAAATCTGCCTTAATCGAGTTATCTGCCATGACTGCTTGTGCAGTGAAATCTGGCGCTTCTTTGCCGACGAGTACGCTCATATAGTCTCCGAGGTTTCAGGTTTTAAGTTTCAGCCAGTTCCTGAACCCCGGAACCTTAAAGCTGAAACGCTACGGCAATATAAGCACCGCACAAAAAACTGCAAGCATTACAAGCTTGCTATTTAGTAATCTTTTTAGGCAAAAATTTCAGGGAATCGGCGCTGAATTTCATTAGCGACATAGCCCACATCGTCGGTGGCGTGGGCAGGCGTGAAATAGGGCAGGCGTGAATCTTGCGATAGTGGCAGCGCCAGCTCTTTTTGGAACAAGGCGCGGTGTAAGCGCTTATGTTTTTCGGGCGTAACACTTTCGGGTGCAAAAATATAGAGCGGCTTGCCAGAAGATGCCGCCTCGGCGCACATGGAAAGCGAATCGCCGCTAACCACAATTGCATCCACACAGGCGAGAAACCCAAAATACGGGTTATCTTTTCCGGCCTCGTAGCTATACATCAGCGATGGCCGGGCGCTTAAGCGCTTCATAATGTTCAGCGCTTCTTCGGGGGTGCGGCGGCTGCTGGTGATAAGCAATGAACCGCCCTCGCCTGCCAGTGCTTCGGCGCGCTTCAACATGGCTTCCCAATCGCGGTAATGGTAGCTGGTGTGTTTGGTGGGCCCCCCTAAGCACACTGCCACCCAAGGTTTGGGTAAATGTACAAATTGCGGTTCCCACACGGCGCGGGCGGTGGCGAGCATTTCGCTGGTCACGCTGTGCAGCGGCGCGGTGGTAGTAATTAAATTGGTGGCCGGCGCCACCACATCGTGTTCGGGCACGGCAAGCAAATCAAACTGGTGGCTTCCACCCGGCCACATTAAATACACTATACGGGTGGTGGGCGATTGCGCCTTAATATAATTCAGCACCGGCACCAGCCTGCGCCCTGCGGCTACCACCAGCTTGGGCCAAGGCGGCGCAATGGGTGCGCTCAGCGAGGCATCAATATGTTTCAGCCCTGCCCCTAGCAGCGCATTGGGCAGTGCTGCCAAGCGGTTATAACGCATGTTTTTAATCAGGTAAGGCGTGCCGAGTTTGGTCACCACCCCCAGCACTTGCCCGGTATGGCCGGTGCGATCATCGACGATGCCCCACACGCTAGACATCGCTCAAACGCCCTGTGCTACGCGTATCACTATTTATACTCCACCTTCAGCACTTCATAAAATTTTGCGCCTTTGGGGGTGTGTACTTCCACACTGACGCCTTTCGATTTGCCAATCAATGCGCGGGCAATCGGTGCGCTGGTGGAAATGCGACGCTGGGTAATATCGGCTTCGTAATCGCCCACGATCTGGTAACAAATTTCTTCTTCGGTTTCTTCATCCACCATGGTTACGGTGGCACCAAACGTGATATGGGCGTGTTTAATATTTTCGATTTCGATCACTTCTGCACGCGATGTCACGGCTTCCAGTTCCTGAATGCGGCCTTCGATAAAGCTTTGTTTCTCTTTGGCGGCAGAATATTCGGCATTTTCCGATAAATCGCCATGCGCGCGCGCCTCGGCAATCGCCTGAATAATGTTGGGGCGCTCGACCGTTTTCATTTGCCGTAATTCTTTTTGCAGCCGTTCAAGGCCGCTTTTGGTAATAGGAATTCGTTCCATAATAGCCCTTACGGAGTAGTCATTTTGACGTTATTTCACCACCGATACGCCGAGACCTCAGCGTAATCAAAGAAAAAGTGAAGTTTTCTGAGCGGCGTCATCAAACCGTCATATAAAAAGTTTACAATATAGTAAATAATAGCGTGAGATAGCGATGACCATACGTTCAGATTTACCCCCGTTACCACCTGAAAAACCCCCCACCTATTTCAACCTTGATGCCGCAAAAGGCTTATTCTGGGGCAATCTATTTGGAAACCTGGCCTCGCTGGGCACTGCATTGGTCTTTGCCCCGGCAGCGCCTTTTGTGTATTTTGGGTCGGTCGCTGTAGGCACCGCACTTGGAGCCTCGCACGGCAAGGCCCGCATGACGCATGAGGCCACGCATGGCCGACCTGTCGAACAACCCAGTTTTTTCAATAAAGGCTTATGGGCCGGCTGGCTTGGTGGTGCCGTTGCCTTTCTGTTATTGCCGGAAATCGGGGTGGCTGCCACCCTTGGCGTGATTGCCACCAGCCTTACTGTTGGTTCGGTATGGTATAAGGAAAAAATGGAGAACGATGTCAGGAAAGGTGAGACCCTGAAAGCCACCATGCTGACGGGGCGAGGCCATAGCCCGTATGTCAATTCGGTTGGTCAGCAAGAATATCAGCAGCTTGAGCAGCGCATGAAGCGCAGCGAGCAGCCGCAATTCTCTGAAAATCTGGCGCAATCTGCCGGCCAATCTGCACAGCAAGCGCTGTAATCACGCCCGCGCCGCGCGCTACGCCGCCAGATATTCCTGCAGCGAGGCTACGCTTAGTCCATCCTTCTCACCATTCACCGAAGCAATCGCCTGCACCATCGCACGCGCACCGGAAATGGTGGTGGAATACGGAATTTTGCCAAGCAGCGCCGTGCGGCGAATGGAATAGGAATCGGCAATCGCCTGTTCACCTTCGGTGGTGTTGAACACCATTTGAATATGCCCATCTTTCATCATATCGACAATGTGTGGGCGGCCTTCGCGCACTTTATTCACCAGCGCCACATCGAGCCCTTGGCCACGCAAATATTCGCCGGTGCCGCGTGTGCACACCACCTGAAAGCCAAGCTGTGTAAGCTCGCTGGCAATCTCTTTGGCGATGGGTTTATCGCCATCGCGTACCGATAAAAACACTTTTCCTGTGCGCGGCAACGTGCTGCCAGAACCGACAAATCCTTTGGCAAAAGCGCGCGCGAAATCGCGGTCGAGGCCCATGGTTTCGCCGGTCGATTTCATTTCTGGCCCCAAAATCGTATCGACCCCTGGGAAGCGCGCGAATGGGAACACCACTTCTTTCACTGCCACATGTTTCATCTGCTGCATGAAGGTGGCATCATCCGGTAAATTAAAACTGGCGAGTGTTTCGCCTGCCATCAGGCGGGCAGCAATTTTGGAAATCGAGATGCCGGTAGCTTTGGCCACAAACGGCACCGTGCGCGAGGCGCGCGGGTTCACTTCGATAATGAAAATTTCGTTGCCCTTCACGGCGAACTGCACATTCATCAGCCCCACCACATTCAGCGCTAATGCCAGCTGTTTGGTTTGTTCGCGCACACGGTCGATAATTTCTTGGGCCAGTGAATAAGGCGGCAGCGAACATGCCGAATCGCCCGAGTGAATGCCTGCTTCCTCGATATGTTCCATAATGCCGGAAACAAACGTATCGTCGCCGTCGCACAAACAATCGACATCCAGCTCGATCGCGTTTTGCAAATAGCCATCCAGTAGCACGGGGCCATCGCCAAAATGCGTCAGCAATTCTTTGACATAACTTTCCAGCGATTCCGGCGTGTGAATGATGCGCATGGCGCGGCCACCCAAAACATACGATGGGCGCACCACAATCGGGTAGCCAATGGTTTCCGCCGCAGGCAATACTTCTTCGACCGTTTTGCAAATGGCGTTGGGGGGTTGTTTTAAATCGAGCTGGTGCAGTAACTGCTGGAAACGTTCGCGGTCTTCGGCCAAATCAATCGAGTCTACCGAGGTACCGATAATCGGGATACCCGCCTGTTCCAGTGCATGTGCTAGCTTCAGCGGTGTCTGGCCGCCAAACTGCACGATCACGCCTTTCACGGTGCCATTCTGTTTTTCTCGCTCGATCACTTCAATCACGTCTTCGGCGGTGAGCGGCTCGAAATATAACCGGTCGGATGTATCGTAATCGGTCGAAATCGTTTCCGGGTTACAATTAATCATAATCGTTTCATAGCTTTTGCGCTGCTCCGCAGATGCAACGTTCTGTTGCATGCTACGCGCCGCTTCGCGGGCTGATGGCTCATGCTGGCTGCTG
>JBILFK010000164.1:0-3563 GCA_044351685.1 Rickettsiales bacterium
TCATTACACCACAGCTGGTGATTTAGCGGTGTTGGCATCGCACATTATTGCTGAATTTTCGGAATATTATCATTATTTTTCTGAAAAAGAATTCACTTATAACGGCATTCAGCAGTTTCACCGTAATGTCTTGCTTAACAATACGGCACTTGGCGTAGATGGGTTAAAAACGGGCCATACGGAAATTGCGGGTTATGGCATTGTGTTATCGGCCAAACAACCCGATGGGCGTCGACTTATTCTTGTGTTAAATGGCCTGGAATCACAGCAGGCGCGCGCTCAGGAAGGCGAAGCGATTCTGAACTGGGGCTTCCGCAATTTCGAACTGCTTACACTTGCAAAACCCGGAACCGTGCTGGCATCCGCGCCAGTATGGCTTGGGCAACAAGCAGAAGTGGCGCTTACGCTGCAAAAACCATTGCAATTGATGCTGCCCAATGCTGAACGCAATAAAGTGACAGTAAAAGCTGAATTTAACTCTCCGGTGGCTGCACCTATCACGCAGGGGCAAGTGCTTGGAAAACTGATCGTTACCATGCCCTCTGGCGCTACGCGTGAAGAACCGTTGGTTGCAGCCAGCGCCGTAGAGAAAAAAGGCGCATTTGCACGCATTCCCGATGTGATTGGGCATTGGCTGGGTATGTAGCTGTATGACGCCACGATTCGTCACATTTGAAGGCGGCGAGGGCGCAGGAAAATCCACGCAAATCAAGTTATTGGCGCAAAGCTTTGCAAGTGCCGCTATTGCCGTGGATGTCACACGCGAGCCGGGCGGTTCGCAGGGTGGTGAAATTATCCGAAAACTGGTGGTAGAAGCGGGCGCCCATCAATGGAACGCTAGCACGGAAGCCTTATTATTCATGGCCGCGCGCTACGATCATTTGCATACGCGCATTTTGCCAGCCTTAGCGCGCGGTCAGTGGGTGCTGTGTGATCGGTTTTACGATTCCACCTATGTGTATCAGGGTATAGCAAAGCAAGTGGGCACAGAGTGGCTAAACCAGCTTTATACACTACTTTACGGAACTATCGCGCCTGATCTTACAATTCTGCTCGATATCGAGCCTGAAATCGGGCTGCAGCGCGCCAAATCCAGAAGCGGTAGCGAAACACGTTTCGAAAATTTAGATACCGCATTTCACTATGCGGTGCGGCAAGGATTCCTTGATCGCGCGACATCGGAGTCTTCACGGTTCCATGTTGTTTCGGCGGCGCAAGATATTCATCAAATTCATGCAGCCATCGTGGAGCATGTGAATGCGCGCTTTGGCCTTGCGCTTACCCCTAGCCAATCGAGTGCGTTATGAGCCAGCTCGAACCTCGTGCCAACCCAGCATTATATGCACATCGGGCGATTTTAGAGCGTTGTTTAGCGCAGCATGCGCGGGGCACCATGCATCATGCCTTTTTACTTACGGGCGCAAAGGGTATTGGTAAGGCCACCTTTGCGTATCATTTCGCGCGCGAATTACTGTCGCAAGGGGCCATTAGTGCGCCTGAGGCAGTGGAAGAAGATACCTCCATGTCGTTATTTGGCGATGCGCTGCCTGTGGTGGCTGCACCCGCAAAGCCAACAGAAAATGTGCATGCACCAGAATCGGCGCTTTTTCGCCGTGTAGCGGCAGGTTCGCATACCGACTTGCTGACGATTTCCCCCGCTTACGATGCTAAAAAATCGCAGGAAAAAAACGAAATCGGTATCGATGTTGCCCGTGGGCTCGGTGAATTTTTAAGCCTTACCCCCGCCGAATCGCAGTGGCGGGTAGTGATCATTGATGCAGTCGATCAGCTTAATAATAATGCGGCAAACGCCATTTTAAAATTGCTCGAAGAACCGCCCGCATTCAGCATTTTATTGCTGGTATGCCACAATCCGGCAACCATTCTGCCAACTATTCGTTCGCGCTGTCAAACCATTCATTTCTCACCACCAGATGAATCCAATTTTTCTACTATTCTAAAAGAAATTGCGCCCGATATTAGTGCCGTGGAGCACCCCAGTTTATACCGCTTAGCCTGCGGTTCCCCCGGGCTTGCGATAACGCTGCATGCCCATAAAGGCCTTGCGCTTTACAAAGAGTTATTTACTGCACTGCGCGATTTTTCAGGCAAATTGCCCCCAGCACTTGAATCAGTGGCGTTGGCGAAAACAGCCTCTAGCTGGCAATGTTTTATGCATGCCTTTGAAATGGTGGCCCTGCGGGTGGTAACAGGTGGCGCAAACGCGCAGGAAATTTTTGAGGGCGAAGCCGCAATGATCGCCGCATGCCGTAAGCATTACAATTTCGAGCAATGGAGCCTTTGGCAACGCGTGGCCGGGCAATTACTTCGCGATACCAATATTTATCACCTCGATAAACGCCACACGCTGCGCATGATGTGCGATGTACCGCGCCTGCTTGCTGCTTGACCATAGCCCCGCAAATCGTTAGCAAGCTGGCATGCAGAAATCCTATTATATCACCACGCCCATTTATTATGTAAACGATAAGCCGCATTTAGGCCATGCCTATACTTCGGTGGCGTGCGATGTATTGGCGCGTTTTATGCGCCTTGATGGTCGCCGCGTAAAATTTCTTACTGGCACCGATGAGCATGGCCAAAAAGTTGAAAAATCGGCCAAAGCTGCCGGTGTGCCGCCGCAAGGCTTCGTTGATGAAGTTTCCGAGCATTTTCGCGATATGGCGCATGTACTGGAACTGACTAACGATGATTTTATCCGCACCACCGAATCGCGGCACGCACGCGCATCGCAAGCGCTTTGGAAGGCGCTAGAGGCATCGGGCGATATTTATTTAGGTAGCTATAATGGCTGGTACGCAGTGCGCGATGAGGCATTTTATGCAGAATCTGAGCTGGTAGATGGCAAAGCCCCAACCGGTGCGGAAGTGGAATGGGTAGAAGAGCCTAGCTATTTCTTTAAGCTCTCAAAATATCAGGAACCGCTGCTGAAATTTTATAAAGAAAACCCAGATTTTATTTTACCCGAATCGCGGCGCAACGAAGTGATTCGCTTCGTAGAGGGTGGCCTCAAGGATTTATCGGTATCGCGCACCACATTTTCGTGGGGTATTTCGGTGCCGGGCGATGAAAAACACATTATGTATGTGTGGCTGGATGCATTAACCAATTACCTGACCGCCGCCGGCTATCCGGATGTGGATGGTGCGCATTACAAGGCCTTCTGGCCAGCCAATTTGCATATGGTTGGCAAAGATATCATTCGCTTTCACGCGGTGTATTGGCCAGCGTTTCTAATGTCGGCCAAGCTGCCCGTGCCGCAACGTATTTTTGCGCATGGCTGGTGGACCATTGAAGGCGAAAAAATGAGTAAATCGCTGGGCAATGTGGTCGCACCCGGGCATTTGGTCGAAAAATATGGCCTCGATCAGACGCGCTACTTTTTGCTACGCGAAGTACCTTTCGGGCAAGATGGAAATTTTTCTCGCCTCGGCATGGTCGATCGCATCAACAGTGATTTGGCGAATAACATTGGCAATCTATGCCAGCGCACACTTTCGATGATTGCGAAAAACTGTGATGCCAAAATTCCTGACCCTGTA
>JBILFK010000165.1:0-3546 GCA_044351685.1 Rickettsiales bacterium
TTCAGCATGTTTTTCATGGAGCTTTCAATCATGACCAACATGAAAGAAAGAAAGGTGAAGAGTAAAATTGGCTGCAGCGAGGTACTGATAATCACGTTCAGCCACTGGAAGAAGAGCGATTTTGTTTTTTCAAACAACAGGAAAATAATAAAAATAGGGCCAATTCCCATGAGAATCGAACGCACCACAAACGCTACCGCATAGGCTTGCAGGCTGTTAATCAGCATTTTGAAGAAGCCCATAAAGGCAATCATGGTCAACCCCGTCATGCCGATCGAGTATGGCCCCGATGTCGCCATACCAAGCATGGCTACAATCGTTTCTGGGTGAATAAGAAACGAACCCAGTTTATCTAGCTGATAAAAAGGTGTGGCACCTGCAGGCACTGGTACACCCGTGCCAATGGCTATCACGCCTTTGACAATTTCATCGGTGCCATCGTTGAAGAACGTAACCAGATAACTGCTGAAGAACTGCCAGCCAATCGAAGGCGAAAGCGCCGAATAAATAAGCCCAAGCTTGATTAAGCGGATTAATAACTGGCCAAACGAGGCCTGCACCAGACCAATGGTAAAAAACACGCCAAACACTGCCACCATCAGCGTAACTGCGCCGGTAAGCGCATATTGGTAATTGGGGTTGTTTACGATAGATTTATAGAGGTTTTCCGTCGCGGCTTCGACAATGTCGCGAATAAAAATATAAATCGAACTAAGAATACCATCATCCGCGTTGCCAGCATTCGCGCCACCGCCAAACACCTCATTGCGGCGCTCTTCAAAATTGGTGCAGGGTTCATCTTGTGCTTGCCCGTTTCCTCCAGCTCCAGCGACATTTGCACCGGCTACCCCGGCTGCAACACCTCCAAGCGGAATACCCACAATGGCATAAGCATTACTAACAGCACTCAGCGAAATCGCTGCCATCACGAATGCACTAAGCATCATTCTTTTCACTGCACTAAGCCATGAATATTTCATACGATGCCTCATTCCTATCGCTAACATCATTACCTGCGCCCTATCAAGCCGTCGAGAAAGCCACTACCACCTGCTTTCAGTGCATCTGGTAACCTGCTTACAAATAATGCCCCTGTTGCGCCTGCTGGGCCCATTTGGCTTGCATTAGGGTCGCTTGCTTCTGGCCGTGCATTCATCACCCGGTTCATATCAGTGCGCGCCTGATCCACCGAACCGACGATATTACGTTCCATCCCCGCTTGCGGTGATAACACGGCGCTTGAAGAACTTTTGCCAGTAATTTGTGAAATCGACGAGGTTAATCGCTCTAGCCCCTGCCCCATAATCATGGCCAGAATCAATAATTTCGCGGCCTCCAACATAAGCTCAACAAATACTTTTTTGTCTGAGTCTCCGGTTTGCGATAAACGCCCCCATTCATAATTGGGAGTGCATGCCGTTGGATTGCTGAAACCCACAATGTTGGAAAGCCCGTTACCGATTGCCTGCGCACCCTGCGCTTGCTCAGATACGGCGTCGTTAGTCTGGCTTCCCCCAAGCAGCGGCCGTGGGGTACAATTTCGTGCGGCATCTTTAAAAATCTCGTGGTCAAATAATTGTACCATCATGGAATCTGGTGCAAGCAACATGCGATCATATACTTGCATCGCAAACACGGCATAGCCCGTTACCATCACCGGCATCAACAGCGCGGCTAGTAACCCTTTCCACCAGCTTTCAAAATAACTGTTTGTAACCTTAAGCAGCGCAAGCGGGATGAATAGCGGCGAAATAATGATATAAATACCCGCGAGAATATACCCGTTAATAAAGGCAAACGCGGTTTTTAGCACAAACGAAAACAGTGAAAAAATAAACCCTATCATCGCAAAAAATACGGCAAAGCCAAAGGTGCCTCCAAACAACACTCCGCCAAGCATGCCAAGCGCACTGGCCGCAAGCAGCATATTGGGCCCACCATTCTGGCCAACGGTAAAGCCCATGATTTTACCGAGCAAACAATCCATCTGCGCCCATATAACGCCACCTGCACCACCTGGGTCATATTTATTGATGTCGCAGTGCACTGTATCGTTATTCATAGTCACTTTAACATTAACAATACCGATATTGCCCGCTGCAATCGCAGTTGGGGCAATGGCACTGGCCACAATTTCCTGCCCCTCCTTCATGACATCATAGACGTATGGCGTGAGACCAGCGAAGTTGTTAATGAATACGACAACAAAGCCAATTTTTAGCGCCAGAAGTATCGCCTGTTTTTGTAAATCTTGTTCGCCCTGCAAAAGCTTCACGCCAAAGAAGGTAACCACCAGCGTTAGAAAAGCGTAAAAGATAGGTCGAATCAGGTTGCTGAAACCGCGCGCCATTTTAATGGTTGCATCTTCGATGGTAAACGCCAGACACGGAATAATTTTTCCAAGCAACGCAGAGTTTGAGTTACTGTATTTATCGCAGTTACCGCCACCCGCTGTCATGATCGGGCCAGACCTGCCCGGGCTACCCGCCGCCGATGCCTGTTGTGCACTAGAAGCCCACAGCACCAACGATGCACAAAGAATAACCAACAATCCTTTCAGGGTACGCATCATCGCTGGCTCCCTGCGCTACGCGCCGCGCCACCTGCCTGTTGTGCCAACATTTGCTGCGCACTCCACTGGCCGCCGAGGTTAAAGTAGTTTGGCGTGGTGGTGAGCGAGCCCGTTAAGTCGTTTGTCAATTCCGGAACAATACGCATTAGTGCATTCATCAGGAACATCATCACCATCGCTAAAAACGTCGAGGCCATCAGCTCGCGCCGAAGCTGGCGTGCCTTGGCGTCAGCAACATTACTATCACCTGTTTCAAGCGTTGCATTTACGGCGGGGTTTCTCGCTTCGGCAAGTTTCTGGAAATCAATTTCACGGTACACAAAGCTTTTAATAAATGTACGGCTGCAATCGCGCAGGTTATTCACTGTGCCCCCAATATTTGAAAGCGATGGGCCACCTGCTGCTGGAGCCGCACCCGCCGGGGGCGCTGCAGGCGCAGTGGTGCTTGTGCCATTCAGGCGAGGCACTGGGGTACCAATATTACGGCTAATGCAATCGGAAATATTGGCAGTGTATGCGCCATGTACACTACCACGAATTTGGTTGAGATCGAGGGGGCTACTTTCACCTTTAATCTCCATCCCGTTACCTGAGTTTTTGATGATAAACCCATCTACTGTATAAAGCCCAGGGTTATTCGGATCAGCCTTCGGGTCACCCATCAGGTATTTATTCATGTTGAAGCCAGGCTGCTGCGCTTTACTCCCTGCAATGGTTCGGTAGACAGAACGCTCGCCACTAAAAATCACTAAATCCATTGCCGCAGTCGCAAATGTTACAAACGTAAGCAGCAACACAGGCTGCAGTGCAGTGGTAATAATAAATTCCACCCATTTATCGAAATAGGTTTTCGTGGCGCGGAACAATACGAGCGGAATAAACAGTGGCCCCAGCATAATCATGAAGGCCAGCCCAATAAATGCCACCAGAAATGCGAACAGCACTTTGATAAGAAACATGATCATTGTCCAGGT
>JBILFK010000197.1:0-3520 GCA_044351685.1 Rickettsiales bacterium
GCGAGGTATAGGTAGCGGCAGAAAAATAGAGACAATCAAAGAAGCTGTCGATGTTGAGGCCGTAAACACGCCCGTTTCCAACGATAGCACCAAGTGACGTGTAGTTTTCAACTAGAAAATAGGTTAGTGCGTACATCCAGATACCGATGATATGCATCAGAAAAATTGGAATACCAATCAACAAAACATGTAGACGCGGCGTCACAGAAATCTTCGGTAATATATTCCACACTTTGTCGAGTATTTCATAAGCAGAGAGCCAGCTGATGAATATCGCCAGCGCGCTAATGAGTGATATTGTGATAAAATTTTCCAGCATGTGTCTCCGTTAAATAATAAGCCGCAGGAGATTTATCCTGCGGCTTTCTCAAGCAATGTTGCTTAGGCAGCACTCTTGATTTCAATCTTACGTTCCTTGCTTTGCGCGCCAGCTTTTTTGGGAACAGCAAGCGTCAGTACACCATTCTTGAAATTAGCCTCGGCTTTGTCGAAATTGGCATTGTCCGGCAATGCCACCACGCGCTGAAACGAGCCATAGGAACGTTCCTGACGATAGTAACCTTCGCGCTCTTCCTTCTTTTCTTCCTTCTTCTCACCCTTAATAGTTAGATAGCCTTCGGCGGCAGTAATCTGCACGTCCTTGGCATCCATGCCAGGAAGCTCGGCAGTGATCTTGAACTCTTTTTCGTTCTCGGTCACATCCATCGCGGGACTAACGGCAGATTGGAGTGCCGCAGATCGCCCCCAGCTCGGCAACGATAACTCGCCAAAAAAATCGCCGAACAATTTATTCACCTCATCCTGAAAACTCACGATGGGGTTTGCACCACGAGCCACGGGCACTGAAGTTCTACCAAATGGCAGTAAATCACGAACAGTCATAACATTCTCCTTTGTTTGATGATTTCCATGTCCACACTAACTGCGAACATGAACACTCATAAGGCGTGAAAAGATAATTGTGTTTGACTGCAATCAAACCCTAACAAGGCATGGGTTTATACAGTGCGCGGATGTTATTCCGCTGGCTCATTGTTATTATCCTACTGATTTTGACCTATTGTTCCGTTCGACCAGTGCGGGCGGCGACCTTTGTTTCTGAAGGCGATCTTGTTGGGGCAGTAACGTATTATCAGGTCGAAGAAAAAGACAATCTTTACGAAATTGCCCGCCGCCACGATATTGGGATTGTCGAGTTGCTCGCCGCTAATCCGGGCGTTGATCCGTGGATGCCGGAGGAAGGCACGGAGTTAACGATCACTACAGCGCATATCTTGCCCACGACACCACATGAGGGTATCGTCATTAACCTGTCCGAATTACGCCTATTCTACTATGCAAAGAATGGGCAGGTAATGACGTTTCCTATCGGCATCGGTCAGGAGGGTTGGCAAACCCCTCTAGGCAAATCTACTATCGTCAAGAAACGCAAAAATCCAGTATGGATACCTCCTGACTCCATCCGAGAAGAAAACCCGGAATTACCTGAAATCGTACCGGCTGGGCCGGATAACCCGCTGGGTGAACATGCCATCTATCTCGGCTGGAGGAAATTTCTGATCCACGGCACCAACCGGCCTTATGGTATTGGTAAACGCTCCAGCCATGGCTGTATTCGATTGTATCCAGAGGACATCGAAATATTGTTTAACACCGTGGATAACCAACTCGACTTATGGCGATGCTCATGGGACACTGGCGGGACATTTGCTCACGAAAAAGGACGATTTCTGACAAATCACTGCAAAATGAGAATCGTAACAAGCGTTTGATAGTTGGTGTTATAATGTGTTGCAACCAATTGTAATTTATGGTTTATATTAGCCTTTTACACGCGCCAAATAACTAGGGTAGTAGGATTTCAAGACGGGCAAGGATTTCTTTGCCCGTTTTTCCCCCATCGGATTGTATTTTTTGATCAAAGGCAATCTTGAGAACGCCAAGCATATTTTCAATGAGCGCCTTTTTGATCCTGAAAGAGAGCTTATTCGTGTTAACCGCATTCACGATATTAATGGATATCTCGGTAATGAGAGTGAACCCTAATAGCTTCGCGTAATTCTTGATATTGTAGCAAAGAATCAGCATCGAATGGATGTCTTCTTCCGAAATAGGGTCGGTAATACTATTAGCAATAAATAAAAGTTGCCGTAAATCAGGCTGAAGCTTTTCAAAGAATTCGGCGCAGGAACGCTGCAAAAGTTCTTCGCATGCCAATATCGTATCGTCCGTGATGTAAGGAGATATTTTGAACCCCTCACCCAGTTCCATTTTCAGGCTGCAATTACCTTCGTAACCAATGGTTTGCTCAAGCGGTGATCGGGAGTCGTTCATGATTTATACCCCCGCAATTCGTTACACGTAATTACCCGAATATCGCGCTTGCGCCGTTCTTCCATGCCGGATGGCGGCCCTACGTCCTTTCTCCGCCGACATGGCCCCTTGTAAGTGTCGGCAGTGATGTAGATGCGAGGTTTGTCGATTAAATTGATGATACGCTCAAAGAAGACTTTTGCTTCGATAGGCTTTACAATGATTTCATTTACGCCGGCATCGCGCGCAGCCAAAATAGCCTCAGAATTTGGGCTATCAATCAAAATCAGGATGGGCGTGAAGGGCGCGGGTGATTTGAGTGAATGGCGAAGACTGCGCATGAATTTTACGCCCATAAGGTTCAGCGCATCATCATCTGCACTTGGCGAAGAAAAATCGATGCCCTTGGTCTCCAGCTCTGCATCCGCCACAATGATGTGTACGCGCACGGTTTTAAGTAACGAAATGGCATCAATTGCGCTGTAGGCGATATAAATAGACTTGAACCCAATGTTTTCAAATATTTGCTTGATTAGGTCCGCGGCCTGATAGCTGCTGATAACAATAAGAATGTGAATTTTCTTTAGCTTCTGCTTATCGTGTGTATTAATTGTATATTCTGACATATCACTCTCAAAGTTTTATGGCATTATAAAATCTTTATTCATGAGTTGCAACTCGCATTAATAATATGCATGATCTTATCAATGCTGCGTGTATCGGTTAGTTTTTTGCCCTTGGTCAAACTTAGGGCTTTATTCTCTGGTTTTGCCTGTGGGCAAAATCTTGGCGGTCAGTTCGTATAGTAATCGTCGTCCAAGAACTTCTGCACAAACCTAGTGCAAACAGAGAAGTTACGCAAGCAATCCCCGGAGAAACCTATGCATGTTGCTAAGCACATGAATGAACTGCCCATTATTCTTCCGCCGCAGGCGCGGAACTCAAAATTCAACGATGCCGACTACCTTGCCTGCATGTGCCACGAGATAGGCACGCCCCTCACTGCTATCGTTGGGTTGTCGCATATTCTTGCGAATGTGGAGTGTAGCGCAGAAAAGAAAAAAGAATGCGCAGTGATGTTGAATGAAAGCTCGGCCATGCTGGTGGGGTTGATGAAAAACATGCTCGATGCCTCACGGCTCGATGCGAACATGGTGGAAATTGAACGCCGCGAGATCAATCTGGAAAAAATTGTGCGGGAAGTCGC
>JBILFK010000166.1:0-3505 GCA_044351685.1 Rickettsiales bacterium
GATAGACATATGAAAAATAATTTGTGCGACAGGTGCGAATCATAATGGCAGCCTATGAGTTAAATTAATACAGACGATTGATATAATCCGTCCAGTAGCGTTCCAGCTGGTGCATGGATTGATTGGTTTCTACCAACATTTTCAAGCCGGGAGTAATTTTTTCGAGATCACTGACATTGCGATCAAATAAATCTTCCACCATTTTGCAAAGCTTTAGGCCTTTTTCGGAAACGCGCACGCGCGTGGAACGCTTATCGTGCGGGGCTTTTTCTTGAATCAAATAGCCGTTTTCAACAAGATTTTTCACGTTGTAAGAAACGTTGGTGCCCAGATAATAACCACGGTTGGTAAGTTCGCCCACTGTTAGGGTATCGTTGCCGATGTTATAAAGAATCAACGTTTGCACGTTGTTAATGTCATCCATCTTTATACGATCGAGTTCCGTTTTCACCACATCAAGGAAACGACGGTGTAGGCGTTCAATCAGCAGAATAGATTCAAGATAAATTTCTTTCACAAACAACTCCTATGCGGGATTTTCTATTTTGCATAGCTTAACCACAAGCAACACGGGTAATCAAGCATGTGTTTGGGCGCTATACACACCTTATGTAAGCAAGGTTGGGGCTGAGATAACACGTATAACGGCCTTCGTGCCTACCGATTTTTTGCTTTCCAGGCGAATGGTGCCATTATGCAGTTCCACTAGTTTTTTGGTAAGCGAGAGGCCAAGCCCCGTGCCTTCACGCTTGCGGTTCAAACCTGCATCGATCTGGTTAAAACTTAAAAACGCCTGTTGAATTTCACTTTCTGTCATACCGATGCCGGTATCTTCCACTTCAATGGTGAAATAATGGACGTGATTATTCCCTGCTTCCGCCTGCACACGCACGGTTACTTTACCGCCTGCATTGGTAAATTTTACTGCATTGGAAAGCAGATTGATCACAATTTGCAGCATGCGCACTTTATCACCAATCATTTTTGGTAGCGCCGAGGGCACTTCGGAAACTAACGTAACGCCGCCCGTTTCCGCGCGCTGCGCCAGCATATTCATGGCTTTATCAATAATTTTTGGCAGCACGAAGCTTTCAAAATTCATGGTCAGCTTGCCGGCTTCTGCTTTGGAAAGATCGAGAATATCGTTGATGATTTCGAGCAGATGCTTACCGGAATCATAAATATCGGTCGCATACGTTAAATAATGCGTTTCGAGTGGCCCGAACTGCTGGTCTTTCATCATGTTCGAAAAACCAATAATGGAATTGAGTGGGGTGCGTAATTCGTGGCTAATATTGGCCAAAAACTGGGATTTTGCAACACTAGCCGCTTCTGCCGCCAACTTGGCTTTTTCAAGTTCCTGTGTTTTGCGAAGCAGCTTGTTATCGCGATCTTCGATTTCTTTGAGCATGCTATTAAACGCAGAAATAAGCGATTCAATTTCATGCGGCACAGAAAGCACTTCTCCCTGCGTAACGCGCAGTGAAAAATCTTTATATAAGGTAACGCGCTGCACCGTTGAGGCAATCTGGCTTACAGGCAGCAGAATTGAGCGCTGCATTGTGCGCATCAACAAAATAAATAACCCCGAAAACCCAATGAGAATAAGTGCAAGTGCCAAAATAAGCTGGTGCGCATTCGATGTCATCATCACAATGACCAGCACCAGCATCGCGACAAGCGCGACAATCATGACGAGCACGCTGCGCCCGAGCGCAAATTGAATAGAACGGTTTTTCACCCGTATACACTAGGCAGAGCTTGCGCAAAAATGCCAGCATCTTTTCGTTTATGCGCGTGATAGTATGTAACAAAATATAACCGTTGCCCCGCTTTAGGGTGCATGTTACGCCGGTAAAAAAGGAAATACTCCATGTGCGGTATTATAGGAATTATCAGCCAAAAGCCTGTCGCTGCGGCGATGCTGGATGCGTTAACGCGGCTGGAATATCGCGGCTATGATTCCGCGGGTGTCGCTAGCATTTTTAACAACGCATTGCAGCGTAGGCGCGCTAAAGGCAAGCTTTCAGCGCTGCGTAGCGTTGTTGCCGCAGAGCCACTGGAAGGCACGATTGGCATTGGCCACACACGTTGGGCAACGCACGGTGCACCAAATGAAATAAATGCACATCCACATGCTACTTCGCGCGTTGCGGTGGTGCATAACGGTATCATTGAAAATTACCATAAACTGAAAAAAGAACTCGAAGAAAACGGCTACAAATTTACCAGCCAAACCGATACCGAAGTAGTTCCGCAGCTGATTACGTATTATCTGGATAAGGGAAAATCACCGCTTGATGCGGTTCACAGCGCACTTGAGCGCTTGGAAGGCGCGTTTGCGCTTGCCATTCTTATCACCGATTCACCAGATACGCTTTACGCCGCACGACGCGGCTCGCCGCTTGCTATTGGCTATGGTGATGGTGAAATGTTTGTGGGCTCGGATGCGGTGGCGCTTGCCCCACTCACCCAAAAAATAAGTTATCTGGAAGAAGGCGATTCTGCCGCGCTCACCATACACGGCGCTCAGATATTCGATGCCGAACATCGCCCGGTAAACCGCGCCACCAAAATATCGGCCGTAAATAGCGCCACCATTGGCAAAGGTAATTTCCGGCATTTCATGCAAAAAGAAATTTTTGAGCAGCCTTCTGTCATCGGGCAAACACTGAACGTGTATTATAATCCTAACGAGGCGCGCATTACCCTGCCCCCGTTACCGTTTAATCTTTCTACATTGAAGCATATCACAATTGTGGCATGTGGAACCTCGTATTACTCTGGCTTAGTTGCCAGATACTGGATTGAACGTATAGCAAAAATAACTGTAGATATTGATGTGGCATCCGAGTTCCGCTACCGCGAACCGATGTTGCCCGATGGTGGATTAATGCTGGTGATTTCGCAATCCGGCGAAACAGCTGATACACTGGCTGCTTTGCGCTACGCGAAAGAAAAAGGCCAGCACACGCTGGCAATTGTGAACGTGCCCGAAAGCAGCATGGCTAACGAGGCTGAGGCTGTATTGTTTACACATGCCGGGCCAGAAATTGGGGTGGCATCGACCAAAGCTTTCACCACCCAGCTTACCGTGCTTGCTTGCTTAACGCTCGCGCTTGCGCAGGCAAAAAACAGTATTTCAGCCGATGAAATGGCCATACACACCCACGCGCTCGCCGAAGTGCCTGCGCGGGTTTCCGAAGTGTTACACCACGATGATGCTATTGCCACGCTGGCACAGCAGCTACAGCATGCACGCGATATGCTCTATATTGGCCGTGGCACCAGCTTTGCGATCGCTCACGAGGCGGCGCTAAAAATGAAAGAAATTTCTTACATTCACGCCGAAGCCTATGCCGCAGGCGAAATGAAACATGGGCCAATTGCGCTGATTGATGAATCGGTGCCAGTATTGGTGTTTGCGCCGCGCGATATATGGTTCGATAAAACCGTTTCCAACATTCAGGAAGCTGCCGCGCGCGGTGGACGTATTGTAGTGTTT
>JBILFK010000167.1:0-3498 GCA_044351685.1 Rickettsiales bacterium
ATTCACGATATCGGAAGGCGAACCTTCCATCAGCACCGAGCCATCATGGATAATGTAGGCACGATCGATAATATCGAGCGTTTCACGCACGTTATGATCGGTGATCAGCACGCCAATGCCGCGATCTTTGAGGTGCGAAACAATATCGCGCACATCGGAAATGGCGATAGGATCAATCCCCGCTAACGGCTCATCAAGCAGAATAAACGACGGGTTACCGGCCAGCGCACGTGCAATTTCGCAGCGCCTGCGCTCACCACCCGAAAGTGCCAGTGCAGGCGAATGCCGCAAATGGGTGATAGAAAATTCCGCCAGCAATTCATCGCACATCGTCAGGCGCTTTTCCGGATTTTTTTCGCTTACTTCAAGCACGGCAGTGATATTTTGCTCCACCGTCATGCCACGAAAAATCGAAGCTTCCTGAGGCAAATAACCAATGCCAAGCCGCGCCCGCTGATACATGGGCAACTTAGTGATATCGGTACCATCCATTACAATGGTGCCATAATCGGGCGTAACAAGGCCAGTAATCATATAAAAGCAGGTGGTTTTCCCTGCCCCGTTCGGGCCCAACAAGCCTACCGCTTCGCCGCGTTCAAGCTTAATGCTTACATTGCGCACCACAGGCCGCTTGGCATATTGCTTACCCAGATTATTCACCGCAAGCCCCGGCTCTTTATTCACCAGCACCGGCTTTGCCGGCATTTCGGGCTGCGAAATGATAGTTGGGCGAAGCGGGGTTACTTTGGTTTCAGGAATTTCAAGATTGCGGGCAATTTGTGCGCGCAACTCACGCTCTAAGTTTTTGCCAACATCATCGTGCGCTGGCTCGGCTGGCTTCTTATTAGAAAACCATTCATCGTCAAACGGGCCTTTATCAAATGGGCCAACCACTTATTGTCCTCCCGCAGGTTTTGCCTGATTTGGCAAAAATAATCCGCGCACGCGGCCACTGTTGCCTGGCACCGCCGCACCACCCGAAAGCACCGAGCGCCCAGTGGCGAGATTATAATTTAAACGGGTGCCCTTTAACACGTTTTTCTCACGCGTCAGCAGCACATTGCCTAACAAATCAATGGTATCGGTATCGACATTGTAAATGGCGCTATCGCCCTGCGCGGTTTCCTGGGGCGAAGCAAAAAACACCTTACCCTCAGCTTCGATTTTGTAAATGCCCTGCCCGGCAGCACCGCTGGTGTTTACGGCATTGGCCGCTGCACCATCGCGGTAATGCACCACCATGCGGCTGGCTTTCATGTTGATATTGCCCTGCGTGGCGATCACGTTGCCGGTAAAAACAGCTTGCTTGTTGGCCTGCAACACTTCCAGCGAATCGGCAACAATTTCGACAGGTTTATCGTGATCAATCGCCATCACCGGGGTTTGTGCATGAGCCAGCGATGCTGAAAGTACAACCATGCCGACCAACGCTATGCTTTGAATGATTGAACCACGTTTCACGATGTACCTAAAGGTTTTGCAGATTTTTTTATATTCACGGTTACGCGCCCTGAAAGCCCAAATTTCATATAGTTACCGTTATCGCGTATTTCAAAGCCAGTGGCAAGCAGGTTACCCATGGGGCCTTGCATTTGCACCGATTTATCCCCGTAAGCGGTCGATTTTACCGTATCTACTGCCGCGCGGTCGGTCACCACAATATAGCCCTGTTGGTGCTGCAGCACCACGCCATCGAGTAGATACAGAATTTTTTTATCATCACGAAATTCGCCTCGCGTGGCCGTAAGCGTTAACCAGTTTTGATCTTTCAGCGATAATTCTGCTTTCACTTTTTCGAGCGTCACATGGGTGGCAGAATGCTGGATTGCCCGATCAGCAGTCACAAGATAGGGCTGCTCTTTGTTGTCAACACCTTGAAACCGCGGGTTTTGCATCACCGGTGCCGCGGCATTCAACACACCGCTAGCCACACCTTCCCCGGAAACAAATGAAATACGCACACCTGCACCATCTTGCGAAAGTAATGGCCATAGCATCAGCAAAAGCAAAATCAGCAGCGCAATGACACCAAGCAGCCATTTGCTGAAAAATACGAATTTTGTATAACGCCCAATACGCAGAAAAACTTCTTCGACTTCGTGCTGCACCCATTCGCCAGCATGGCGCTTTTTCAAAGGTTTCGGTGCAAGTCCGACCACTTACATGACCCCCGCGCGCAAACAATCATGAATATGAATAATACCCACGGGCTTCAGCGCTTCACACACAAAAAGGCAGGTAATCGCCTTATTGTTCATAATGCCAAGCGCTTCAGCTGCAAGCTGGCTTGGGGCAACAGTTATGGGGTTTTTTGCCATCACTTCGCCTGCAGTTTTTTGTAATAAATCGGGCTGCATGTGGCGGCGCAAATCGCCGTCAGTGACAATGCCTTCAAGCGCGCCATTTGCACCGACAATCCCCGCGCAGCCAAAGCGTTTGGCGGTCATGGTCAGCAACACTTCCTGCATGGGTGTGTTAGCGGATACCAGTGGCAATTCATCGCCACCGTGCATTAAATCGGCCACGCGCACAAAGGCTTTTCCCAATTTGCCGCCGGGGTGGAACAGGCCAAAATCATCATGCGTGAAGCCGCGCCGCTCCAGTAATGCCATCGCCAACGCATCGCCGAATGCCAGCATCATGGTAGTCGATGTGGTAGGCGCACCCACAGGCGAAGCTTCCGGAATATCGGGCAGCACAAACGCCATATCAGCAGATTGTTCCAGCACCGAACCTTCACGTCGCACCAATGCCACGAGCAAAATATTGAAGCGTCGCGCATACGCGATCATATCGCGAAGCTCGGCCGTTTCGCCGGAATTGGAAAGGCAGAGCACGCAATCATTCGGGGTAATCATGCCTAAATCGCCGTGGCTTGCCTCGGAAGGGTGCACGAAGTAAGCAGGCGTGCCAGTCGATGCGAGTGTTGCCGCAATTTTGCGCGCCACATGCCCGCTTTTTCCCATGCCGCTCACAATCACGCGACCTTCAAGCGCAAATAAGCGCTCAATCAGCGTATCAAACGTGGCATCGAATACCGATTGCAACGCCTGCAACCCTTCGATTTCACGTGTAATCACCTCACGCGCGGCACGCGTAGCAGAAAAACCGGAAGCTTGTTTTTGTGTTTTCATGAACGCCTCAATGGGCAAAAATATCAATTTCTGGCCAACCCGCCAAATCCAATTCGGCGCGGGCAGGTAAAAACGCAAAACATTCCTGCGCTAATTCAGTGCGGCCTTCACGTGCGAGCATGGCATCAAGCTTTTCGCGCAGGCGGTGAAGATACAGCACATCGGCAGCGGCATAGTTAATTTGTTCGTCGCTTAATGCATCAGCGCCCCAATCGGAAGATTGCTGTTGCTTGGAAATATCTACCGCAATGAGCTCTTTGCACAAATCTTTGAAACTATGGCGATCGGTAAACGTGCGGCACAGGCGCGAAGCAATTTTAGTGCAGTATATCGGTGCAGTGCGCACACCAAGATATTTTTGTAG
>JBILFK010000168.1:0-3490 GCA_044351685.1 Rickettsiales bacterium
GGCGCCGCTGAAAAGAATATACAGCGTTGCCGCTGGACTACCTTCAGTGAAGATAACCTCGCCGGGTTGGTATAATTCAATGCTAAAATACTGTTTCATAGGTTCTTACGCCTTTTTAACAAGCTTGCGTATGCTGTCAAGCGGCGGTGGATGCCTGCAGATTGCTCACGCCAAACTGCGCTTCCCACAGCGCGATGCTGTATAGCCTGAATTTGGTGCGCGTGGCTAAGCGGTGAAAGCTGTTCTCAAGTGCGCTATCACGCGCAAGCTCGCGTAAAATGGGTGAAGCGATAATCGCCGATTTCATGGCGGCATCGTGCGTGCTTAGCCAGATAGATTCAGGTGCTTCAAACCCTAACTTGTTTTTGCGCCAGGTAATTGTATCGGGCATTTTTTTATCCATGGCTTTACGCAATAGCCATTTTGTCCATCCATCGTGCATCTTGTAGTGCGTGGGGAGTGAAAGTGCCATTTCCACCACGCGGTAATCGAGAAATGGCAGGCGTGTTTCGATGGCGTGTGCCATCGAGTTTTTATCTTCAAAGCGTAGTAGCAACGGCAAATTTGTTTCAGTGATTTCCAGCGTTTGCATCTTCCATGCATCACGCACTGAAGTAGCCAGCGCCTTAAGATAGGGCGGGCAGGGGGGAATACGCTTCAGGTAGCGGTGGCCACGCGAATACACACCGTAACGCAAGTGCGAGCTGCACCCTGCCACCAAATATTTTGCCATGGTGAGCGGGTGCATTTTGCTATTATGGTGGCGAATATTCTGCATTTCTGCCCACATGGCCTGCATGCCTTGTTCGCGCAGTATGGTAAGCAGATGTGTGGCATAGTAGCGCTCATAGCCAAGCAAGGTTTCGTCGCCACCCTGTCCATCGAGCAGCACGGTAATGCCGTTGGCGCGTGCTGCTTTCATCACAAAATATTGCATCACAATCGAGGCGCTATCAAATGGCTCTTCCTGTGTTTCGACGATATGCGGCAGGGCATCGGTAAAATCGCTGTAACGCGGGGTAATGCGCACCCAATCAAGCCCACTATTCTCAACAATTTGTTGCGCATAGGCTTCTTCGTTATTGTTTTCCTGTTCACTGACCGCGGTGATCGCTGAAAATGCACCGCCTGAATACAAGCTTGCAGCAATCGTAGCAATTGATGAACTATCCAGCCCACCGGAAAGGCAAGTGCCTACCTTCACATCGGAGCGCAGGCGAAATTTCACCGCATCGCTGAGCGTTGCAAAAAGGGCTTCTGCCGCTTCATCGCGTGATAAGGCTGCAAATTGTGGCTGCCGCGTTATGCTATAATAACGCGTAATGCTATAGCTGTGCGCGCTGAGATCATAGGTAAGGTTATGACCGCCAAGAAGCCGCAGAATACCATTAAAATACGTGGCATTTCCGAGTTCATTGCCTTGCCCCACCAAAAAAGTTTCTATGACCGATTGATTGGCCGTTACCGAGGAAAAAAATGGTAAAATCTGGCGTATTTCTGAGCCAAAAAGAAAATGTTCTGCGGTGCTTGCATAATAAAATGGTTTTACCCCAAAGCGGTCGCGCGAACAAAAAAGCCGCTGGCGTTTGGCATCGTAAATGGCAAAGGCCCACATGCCATTAAAATGTTCTACGCAGGCATCGCCCCATGCATCATAGGCGGCCAAAATCACTTCGGTATCGCTGTCGGATTTAAACGCATAGCCGCGCATGCGAAGCGTATGGCGAAGTTCGCGGTAATTATAGATTTCACCATTATGAACAATCGTGAGGCCAGAATCGCCATAACTCATGGGTTGTGCGCCAAGCTTTGATAAATCGAGAATCGATAACCGCCGATGGCCAAGCGCCAATGCGCCATAACATGCGACACCTTCGCCGTCAGGGCCGCGGTGTGCCACGCGCTGTGTCATGGCTTCGATGCTGTTTTTTGCAACAGCTGCGCCTGTTTTATTGATGATGCCTGCAATGCCACACATGTTAACGTTGCTGTTTCTGCTGCCATGCAGCCTGATAATCTTCGATGAGAGAAGCGGCAATTTTCATGGGGTCATGCCACTTTTCGACATAGGCGCGCGATTGTTCGCCGCGAGCCTGCAATTCGCCTTTGCGATCGGTGAGCCATAATTTTAACACATCGTAAATTGTATCCGGGTTCGCATCGATAAGCGGTAGTTCTTCGCGCATGGCTTCGGGCATAAAACCAAAATCCGCGGGTCGAAGAAAGCAAATTACCGGTTTACCCAAACTCATCAGCTCAACCGCAAGGCCGCCATAATAGCCAATCAACAATTGGTCGACCAGTAAGTCGGCCGAAGCATACACTTTACGCGCTTCCTTATTCGATAAACCTTCCACCAACGTGTAGCGAAACGGGATGCCTTCGGCTTGCAGCCGCTCGAATGCTTTTAGAAGATATTTGGTGCCTTTGGCAGCACGGTGGCTTGGTGCATGCACTATGTGAGGAATCTCGGGCACGGTATTGGTAGTTTCTGTGGCTTTCCATTCGCGCGGGTCAACGCATGCGTAGGTAAGAAATTTAGTGCGCCGTGGCAGCACGCGTAGCAAATCGGGGTTCAGTGCATAGATAACATCTGCATAGCGGTTGAACAGCGCAATGCGGCTACGCTTCAAGCGATCAGAGCTTTCCGAATAGTAAGTAGCATCAGGTTCATGGCACGGATGCGGAAAATAGTGCGCTTTGCAATAATCGCTCTGGCGCGCATCATCACCCTGATAGGTCACAGCAATCACTTTACCCAACCATTTGGCAAGTCGCAAATCGATGAACTCTACCCAGCGCGCATAAAACTGGCTATAAATCCAGATTTTCCATGCCGCATATTCTTCCTTCGCATCGTAGTAACGCTTAGGGCTTAGTGTTGAACCAAAATTGTAATGAATCACATCGTAGTTTCGTAACGCGTTGAAAATGAAGCGCCAGCGCCTGAGTTCATTGCGCAGCAGCGAGTGCTTTGGGTTAAAAATACTCGGGGCGTCATACTGAAAGTAATTCTGCAATACGGTAATCGATTCACTGGCTTGCCCCAAGGCAGTTTCTGCCTTGGCAAGGCCTTGTGGATTGCCCCCCACTGTGGTTGGGGCGTGCAAAATACGAAGTGGTTTCATGGCGTGCAAGCAGTGGTTGGGGTGCGCATCATGTGAATTCTTTAATGCCTTCCGAGAGTGGTATCACAGGGCTGCAAAGCGTTTTTTGCATAAGACTTATATCGGCCACAAAGTTCTTTGGTTCGTCATTCACCTGTGTAAATTGAGGTGGCCTACCCACACACGCACCAACCATTTCGGCAATGGCGCGAATGGAATAGGTGGCAGGGCCGGCCATGTTTAATGTCAGGCTTTCATTTACATGCAAAAGTTTTTCAAGGCCACGCACCGCATCGGCCACATGCAGCGGGTTCATTGCAATGCCATCGGTACCTTGCAGTGTAATGGGCTTACCTTGTTTGATATTCTCAATTATACGTGGA
>JBILFK010000076.1:0-7215 GCA_044351685.1 Rickettsiales bacterium
AGAAAACCGAGGAATCTGCGAAGCCCGCACCCTCGCCGGAACTGCCAAAAGAAATTGGTGGTAGCACAAAACCCGAACCCACACGCTATGGCGATTGGGAAATAGGCGGGCGTTGCGTTGACTTCTAAGATCGCTGTTATTTTACCGCCGCGGGAAGGCTTCAGCCCGCAGGCATTTGGTGCAGTTTCATTAAGCCTGCGCGATTTCACGTTGCACAGCGCCCTGCGTGAATCGATTCATATTTATGGTGGGCGCAATGAACCACCCTTTGCAGATATTAATTACCACCCCTGCGATGTTTCACGCCCGTGGTATATGCGTGCCCGCGTGCGCTATCTGCGCGCACTAAAACGCGAATTAACAGAACTCAAACCAAGCCTGATTGAAGTGCATAACCGCCCCATACTGGCACTGAAAATTGCGGCATGGAAACTGGCGCCAGTAAGCCTGTTCCTGCATAATGACCCGCGCGATATGGAAGCCGCAAACACACCCGCAAAACGTGCGCAGCTGCAAAACGAGCTGGTGGGCATTTTGCATGTGAGCCAGCATATTCAGCGCTGCTTTCAGGAAGGCATTATTGCGGCAGGCAGGCATGCGGTATGCCCACTGGGTATTGCCCTGCCCACAACCAGTAGCACGAAAAAATACGAAATCGTTTTTGTCGGGCGTATGGTGCCGGAAAAGGGCGTGCATATGTTTGCCGAAGCATTAGTGCAAACCCTGCCACAGCTACCCGATTGGCGCGGTGTGTTCGTGGGCGGCAAGCATTTTGCCACAGGCGCACTTTCGCCCTACGAGCAACAGGCGCACACCACACTGCAACCAGTCTGGTCGCAGATCGATTGGCGCGGATTCCAAGATCACACCAATACCATGCAGGCCTTCGCCGATGCGGCGATTGCGGTGATACCTTCGCTTTGGGAAGAACCGTTCGGGCGTATCGCCATGGAAGCCATGGCGCATGGCTGCGCGGTGATTACCTCGGCACGCGGTGGGCTTGCTGAAATTGTCGGGCGCGATGCGCTGGTGCCATCGCCGTTCACGCGTGAAACGCTGGCAAGTAGCATTCTTGCCTTAACGCGCGACAGCACATTGCGCAGCCTCATGCAGCAACAAGCCATCAAACGCGCCACACAATTTGACATTACGCTTGCCACGCGGCATCTCGATACTGTTCGCACACAACTCATGCAGCACACAACAACATGAACATCACCTCACTCCACGCACAGTTTCGCACTTCTGGTACATGGTTTACCATCGCCGCGTGGCTAACGTTGCTTACACCGCTGCTATTGCTGACCGGTAAAGCGCCAGGCGATATTGCCATTTCGCTGATCGCGTGCTGCTTTGTCGCGCATAGCATTCACACGCGCAACGCGCAGTGGTTGCAGCATACATGGGTACGCGTGCTGATAATGCTCTGGGTGTATATGTGCATCAATAGCCTGTTCGCCGAAAATATTGCCACCGCACTTGGGCGTAGTGCCGCGTGGTTGCGCTACCCGGTGGGCGCGGTGGCACTGGCCTATTGGTTGCTGCCACATGCTGCGCTGAGAAAAGCCTTGCTTGGCTCGCTGTCGATAACCCTCGGATTTCTGCTAGTGGATGGGTTCGTGCAATATGCCGCAGGTGTCGATGTGGTGGGGCGCGCCATGCTCGATTACGGCGAGCATTTTCGGTTAACCGGCCCCTTCTCGGCGCCACGGATTGGTATTACCATGGTGTGGCTTATTCTTCCTGCGGCAAGTGTGTGGTTGCACACCGCACGCACAAATCGCTGGCGGCGCATAGCGGGCATTGCGCTGATGGCGCTTACCATGCTGCTCATTTATATTTCCGGCGAGCGCATGGCGTTTATTTTTATGCTGTTTGCTGCAGGATTATGGTGCATCTTTTGCCCCGCACTGCGCATGCGCATGTTGCAAGCGGTGGCAGTGGCTGGCTGCCTGATTGTGGCACTCACCAGCATTGATTCTCGCTTATCGCACCGGCAGGTGGATGCCACGGGCGATGAAATTGCCGGCTTTGGCGCATCGCCATATGGCAAGGCATGGAAATCGGCCACCGCCGTCATCGCCGAACATCCGCTGTTTGGCGTGGGCGCCAAGCAGTTTCAATCGGCATGTTATGCGCAGCATAATATTACCGAAGCATCGCCACTCACCGATATCACCTGCCCCATGCACGCGCATAATTTTTATCTGGAATGGTTGGTGGAATATGGCGCCGTAGGCTTAACATTGTTCCTTCTATGCTGCTGGCAATGGGTGCGGCTGGCATGGCGGCATCGCCACATCATTCGCATCAGCCCGCTGCTTAGCGCGTTACTTATCACCCTCATCATTCGCTTCTGGCCCATCGCTTCCACTGCCAGTCAGTTTGTGGCATGGTCGGCGGTGCCGTTATGGCTGATGGTGGGGTGGTTAATTGCCGAACTTCGTGCCCGTGAGGAAACCGATGCTGATCGTTCTATCGCCCGCTAAAACACTCGATGAAAATGCCAGCACGCCAAGCGGCGCCACGCTCACTTCGCCGCGCTTTTTTAGAGAAACCCACGCCTTGGTGGCAGCGCTGCAAACACTCAGCGAAAAAGAGCTCGCCGCACTCATGGATATCAGCCCCAAGCTTGCCGCGCTGAACCATGCGCGCTACGCGAATTTTCCAGCATCTTCGAAAGCCAAAAGCTGCAAGCCGGCCGCCTATATGTTTCGCGGCGATGTGTATACCGGCCTCGATATCGATAGCTTGCCCAGCAAAGCGCTCCCATACATGCAGCAGCATCTGCGCATTCTTTCCGGGCTTTATGGCGTGCTGCGGCCACTCGATGCCATGTACCCTTACCGCTTAGAAATGGGCACCAGTTTGAAAAACCCGCGCGGCAAAGATTTATACGCCTATTGGGGCAGCCAGATTGCCGAAACCTTAAACCACGATGCCGAAGCCGCCGGCACCGATACCTTAATTAACCTTGCCTCGCAGGAATATGCCGGCGCGATCGATCGCCGCGCCCTAAAACTGCACGAGGTAGAGGTGCAATTTAAAGAGAAAAAGGGTAATAAACTGCAGGTCATTGGGCTTTTTGCCAAAAAAGCCCGCGGGCAAATGGCGCGCTATATCCTTGAACGGCAACCCAAAAAACCTAAGGACCTGCAAGGTTTTTGCGCCGATGGCTACCGTTTCGAGCCCGAATTATCTACTGCTTCCAGCATGCTATTTGTGCGCGGCTAACACTTGCGCCCTGCTATCAAATCTGCTTGACTAATAGTTAGTGATGCGGCATCAGGCGCATCCTATAGTACCAATGAATTTTGGTTGTGCATGCAGAACCGCTTCAAAATGCACAACCGCCGTTTCATCGTGAAAACGTACACCGAGCCTTGCGAGGGACTTTTCACGAAGTGAATATGTGGGGATGTAGCTCAGTTGGTAGAGCGTCTGCTTTGCAAGCAGAATGTCGCAGGTTCGATTCCTGTCATCTCCACCATTCCACAGGATTATTTGAACTCTGCCAATTTTTAAGCACGCTGTGCGTGCGATAAAAAGCTGGCTAGTGTGAAATGACCGCTACAATCAGGGCGGGTTTTTTATAGCCAGAATGACTGGTGACTATCACTGATAGGAAGAAATGGCGCCTATTGGGGCGGGGTATCTCTGGTGGCGAATCCGCCAGTCAAACAAGGCAGATTTCAAGTTCCGCAGAATGTTTGGTACATGCCCACACCTGCAGGCGGTGGTGCGGCAAACGCTGCATATTCCGGCAAATCGTCGTAGGGCTTCTCTAAGGCGGCAAGAAGTCGTCTGAGTTTCGAAAGATCACCCTGCTCTGCTGACTCCAGCGCAGCTTCCACCTGATGGTTACGAGCAATGATCGCTGGATTGTGTGCGCGCATCAGACATACGGAAGACTTCAGCGGTTTGCTGTGGCGCGCACGACGTGCCATCCATTGCTGATGCCATGATTGGAATTCTTCGTCCTGATAAATGCCATCACTAGACAACTCACCACACAGATCACGGAAGGTGTTGGTGTAATCGGCGTTATGCTTCTGCATCCATTTCAGCAGCGATTGTACAAGGGCGAGATCATCAGCTTCTTCACCAAAGAGTCCAAGCTTCTTTCGCATGCCAGAAAGCCATGCGTCTTGTAGTACTTTCCCAAAATGCCTAATGGAAGCCTCTGCGATTGTTATCGCCTCGTGCATATCCTCATGCAGCAACGGCAAGAGCGTTTCTGCAAACCGTGCCAGATTCCATTGGGCGATGGTAAGCTGGTTCGCGTAGGCATACCTGCCATGATGATCAATGGAACTAAACACCGTACTCGGATCGTAGCGATCCATAAAGGCACAGGGGCCGTAATCGATCGTTTCACCGCTGATGGTCATGTTATCAGTATTCATGACACCGTGGATGAATCCCATATGCATCCATGACGCCACAAGAGTTGCCTGACGCTGCATCACCGCTTCTAGAAACGCATGATAGGGTTGCTCGGATGTCTTAAGCTCGGGATAATGGCGCGCAATCGCATAGTTGGCCAGTTGCTTGAGTGCCTGCACGTCTTCACGCGCGGCAATAAACTCGAATGTGCCCACGCGCAAGTGGCTGCTTGCCACACGCGCGAGAATCGCTCCCTGCAGTACTCTATCGCGCAACACCGGCTCGCCGGTGGCAACCACCGCAAGGCTACGTGTGGTTGGAATGCCCAACCCATGCATCGCTTCGCTGATGATATATTCGCGCAGCATCGGGCCCAACGCGGCACGCCCATCGCCACGGCGCGAATAGGGCGTAGGCCCCGAGCCTTTGAGCTGGATATCTAAGCGCTGTCCTTCAGGCGTAATATGTTCGCCCAGCAGATGCGCACGACCATCTCCGAGCATCGTGAAATTTCCGAACTGATGCCCAGCATAGGCTTGCGCCAATGGTGTTGATGTTTCGGGAAGCACATTTCCCGAAAACAACTGTGCCACTTCTTCTGAATCTAGCATAGAAAGCGTTAAGCCCAACGATTGCGCCAGACGATCATTCAGCAACACCACGCGTGGCGCGCGCACCGGCGTCGGATTCAGCTTGGTGTAAAATATCTCTGGCAAGCGCTGATAGCTAGAATCAAAACACCAACCGATACGGCTGTCGAGGGATGACGTCATGAATCGTCTCTAGCCTAACATAGCGCACGAATATACCACAAATCACTGCTACACTGGTTTGTGGAGTGCTGAACTCTACTCGAATGCCATCATGGCATCCACCGCATACGATGAAATCCACCAGCATTTTCCCATTATTTTTACTGGCACTCAGCTATCGGCAGGCGTATAGCAGCATTTGGAACCCCCAAATGCTGCTATACGCCTTATGCCAAAAGTCACCGAATTTCTTGATAAGCAGAACAAAGACAAGTTCTTTGATGATGCGGCCGCCAGCATTACCGATTTTAAATTTACCGATAAGGTGGCGAATGTGTTTGACGATATGGTTAGCCGTTCGGTGCCCTTCTACGAAGAAATGCAGCGCATGAGCTGCGAACTGGCGAACGATTTCGCCAAGCCCAACACGCATGTGTATGATATTGGTTGCTCGACGGCTACCACGCTCATGGCGCTGAACACGCTGGTGGACCCAAGCATTAAACTCATCGGCATCGATAATTCCGAAGCGATGATCGCCAAAGCCAAACAAAAAATCAAAGCCGCCAATATCGCGCGCCCAATTGAACTGGTAACGGGTGATTTGCACCAGGGTATTTTCATTGAAAATGCCAGTGCCATTACCATGTTGCTGACGATGCAGTTTGTGCGCCCGCTTTACCGCGAACGCATCATGAAAAATCTGTTTAGCGGCCTGAACGAGCAAGGTTGCCTGATCATGATCGAAAAACTCACCAGCGAAGATACGATTTTTAATCGGCTCTATATCGACCATTACTATGATTATAAACGCCGCATGGGCTATTCGGAAACCGAGATCACGCAGAAGCGCGAAGCGCTGGAAAACGTGCTGATTCCTTACCGCCTCGATGAAAATATCGAGCTACTGAAATGGGCAGGCTTCCGCCAGATTGAAGTGTTTTTCCGCTGGTATAATTTCTGCGGTATCATCGCTGTTAAATAAAGGGCATTCCATGAAACCAACCATGATCCGTATCGGTAATTTCTTCTTCAAATACCGCAACAAACTTTTCCCGCTGATTATTTTGCTGCTGTTTGCATTGCAGACACCAAGCGAGACACTGCTTAGCAGTAAATATCTCGCCAATATCAAAGATTGGGTGGCCATGTTGATTGCCATTAGTGGGCTGGCGCTGCGCGGTTTGGTGATTGGCTATGCCTATATTAAGCGCGGCGGCATGAACAAAAAAGTGTATGCTGAAAACCTTGTAACCGAAGGCTTGTTCGGCGTGTGCCGCAACCCGCTTTATGTGGGCAATGTGCTGATTTATATTGGCGTGTTTATGCTGCATGGCGCACCACTTATCATGCTTTCTGGCATTGCGGCGTTCCTGTTTATTTACCAGTGTATTGTGTATGCGGAAGAAGCCTATCTCGAAGAAAAATTTGGCGAAGGCTACAAAAATTACTGCCGCGATGTGTCGCGCTGGGGCATTAATCTGCGCCGTTTCAAAGCTTCCACCGAAGGTATGAATTTTAATTTTGGCCGCGCCATTCAGAAAGATTATTCCACCATCGCCACCACCTTTATCATGCTGGCAGTCACCGAAATTTATAAACAGCTTGCGAAAGCCGAAGGCGATATTTCATCGCAGGAAGTGCGCACGTTGTTTCTGCTGATTCTGATGATTGGTTTGTGGGCGGGCTTTATTCTTTTCCTGAAAAAGCGCGCATCCAAACAAGTATCTTAGCCTATTGGGGTGATTGCTGTGGTTGACATACAAGGCTGTATCTGAAAAAAAAGCCCCTGCACAGATTACAAAAAATTTATCTAGGAGCTTACCCATGCTGATGAGCATTGTCGGCAACCGCCCACAATTCGTGAAAATGGCGCCCATTGCCCATGAAATACGTGCGCGCGGTTTGCGCGACTTAATTGTGCATACCGGCCAGCATTACGATGAAAACATGTCGGACGTGTTTTTCCGTGAAATGGATATTCCGAAACCCGATATATCCCTCACCGTCGAAGGCCGTAGCCACGCACAAATGACCGCTGAAATCATGGTAAAATTGGAAGCCGTGATGCTCGAAC
>JBILFK010000151.1:0-4072 GCA_044351685.1 Rickettsiales bacterium
CATAAACCCGAAGCGATTGTGATTTATGGTGATACCAACACCACACTGGCCGCCGCGATTGTGGCCGTGAAACTGCATATTCCCATTGCGCATATCGAAGCTGGCCCACGGCTGTATGATTTATCATCGCCCGAAGAAGTGAACCGCATTTTTGCCGACCATATGGCGCGTTTGCGCTTCTGCCCGGATGCGCTTTCAGTGGAGCATTTGCGCAAGGAAAATATTACGCAGGGCGTGACACTGGCGGGTGATTTAATGTTCGATAGTTTCCTGCATTTTCTGCCGCGCGCGCGCAAACAATCGACCGTGCTGAAGCAGTTTGGCCTCGAGGGCAAACCCTACACGCTGCTCACCGCCCACCGCCCCAACAACACCGATAGCGATACCGCCATCGCGGGCCTGCTGAAGCTGTGTGCATCACTTCAGGGCGATGTGCTATTTGCCGTACACCCGCGCACCAAAGCCGCCTTCATTCGCGCTGGGTTTTGGGAAAAATTAAACGCGCTGCCGCATGTGCAACTTTCGCAACCACTTGGTTACCTTGATATTCTGGCAGCGCTCGATGGCTGCGAACGCGTGGTCACCGATTCGGGTGGTTTGCAAAAAGAAGCGTTTTTTGCAGGCAAGCCCGGGGCGGTGTTATTCAATTCGTCGCCATGGCCCTATCTTGTAACCGACGGTTGGTTACACTGCGTGGGTAGCCTCGATGATACCGCGCCGGAATCGATGCTGGCCACGATTGCAACCATGCAGCCAAAGCCCACACGAGGCGACTATTTTGGCGATGGCCGGGCAGCGAAAAAAATCGTCGATGCACTGATTGTCGAGGGGTTACTGCCAGAAACGACGAATCTGGACTCACGCCGTAGCGCCAGCGCCTAAGCGCATATCATTATATTTCTGTAGGTTAGCGCCATCCCTATGGCACATAACCCCTGCTATTTCATTGAATCTTCACATTCTTTCTGCCCATAGAAACGTACACTAAGTGGAGAATGAGTAAGGCTATATGGCATTTGACGATTCGCGCATAAAAAAGGGCAATATCTCGAATTACGAGAGCGCTTCGGATGATTTTCTGAAAAAGCGCCTGGAGGAAATTCGTGTCGGAATTCGCGACCCACATCTGAGTGTTCCAGAATTTATGCAAGGGGTTGTTTCACAGGCCGGATGGACTGCCGTTGCTGCTGGCTGGACCGCATGGGAAGGGCTAAAGCGCGGCATTACCTGGCTGGTTAGTAATAATAATTGGTTTGCCGAACGCTTAACGGTTGATAGCGGCAAAATTTCTTTCATGAAAGACGATACGAAATATGCTGAAACCCTGCAGAAGGTTTCGCGGAATATCGCCGATTTTGTGTGCAAACAAAATGGTATGACTGCCGATAAGTTGCTAAACATCCTTATCGAAGAACCAAAAGCGCTTGGGCATGTGGGATCGGTTGAACGCCTGACCGAACTTAGCAAAGAATTCCAAACACTCAGTGAAGAAGCAAAAGAAACAAGATTGCTGGATGTATTAAAGGAAATTGAAGGGAGAAACCGACAAGCGCATGTGGGGCAATATTCTAAAATTTGGACGAAGATTCTTGAAATTAAGAAAGATATTCCCAGCCTCCCCTCAAGTCGTATGGCCGATGATGCATTTTTTACCCTAAAAAATACTATCCTAGAATCTGGTACACATGATAATTTGCGCATTATCAATAAATACCGAATCCCTGCCGTGGTCGCACTGGTTTCTGGTGCAGCGCTGTTCAGCGGCAATCGCGCTTACCATGCGACTGCCAAGCAAAAAATGCTCGATCTGGAATCGGAAGCAACCTACATTGAACGCATCATGCGCGAGCGGCAGCAGGCTGCAGAAGTAAAAGATAGCAAAACAGAAGCGCCAACACCCGAAACGAAAACGAGCGAAAAAACAGAATCCCCCAAAAAATCCGATTCACATCTCGAGCGCCTAGAGGCAAGCCGCGAGTTACGCGACCTTGAAACCTCGCCAGCGCTTGGCTAATATGCCTGCACGTGTACCAAGCACGTGGTGAGTTTTCTCATCCCACCCAAATTCAGGAATAGTCATGAAAGCGATCCTTCTCGCCGGTGGCAGCGGCACACGGCTTTACCCTCTCACACAGGTAGCCAGCAAGCAGTTACAGGCCGTGTATGATAAGCCCATGGTGTATTATCCACTCACCACGCTGATGGCGGGCGGCATTCGTGAATTCTGCCTCATTTCCACTCCGCAAGATATACCGCGTTACGAGCAGTTGCTTGGCAATGGTGCGCAGTGGGGTATTCGCATCGAATACCGCGCACAACCAAAACCCGAAGGCATTGCGCAGGCACTTATCATCGCCGAAGATTTTATTGCAGGCGAAAATGTGGCGCTGATTCTGGGCGATAATATCTTTTCTGGCAGCGATGCGCTTACGCAATCCATTGCCAACTTCCAAGCGGGTGCCACTATTTTTGCCTATCATGTCAGCAACCCCGAGCGCTATGGCGTAGTAGAATTTGATACCGAAAACCGCGCCATTTCGATTGAAGAAAAACCCAAAAAGCCCAAAAGCTCCTATGCGGTTCCGGGCTTGTATCTCTATGATAAAAACGCGGTGACGATTGCAAAATCGCTGAAACCTTCCGCGCGTGGCGAGCTGGAAATCACCGATGTGAACCGCAGCTATTTGCAGCAAGGCACATTGCATGTGGTGCCACTTAGCCGTGGCTTTGCTTGGCTGGATGCGGGCACCAGCAGCGCACTGCACGAGGCCTCAGCCTATATTGAAACGATTGAACGCCGACAGGGGCAAAAAATCGGCTGCCCCGAAGAAGCCGCACTTGCACAGGGGTTCCTAACGCTTGCCCAGTTCGAGGCGCTGATCGTAACACTTCCCCACTGTGAATACCGCGATTACCTTGCGCGCGTGGCCGAAGAAAAACGCCGCTTAGGATAAGCATTGATGCCGGTGATTACACCCCTTGCAGATACGCAGCTTGCGGTGGTTATTGCGCTCGCGCATCGCATTTGGCCGCACAGCTACGCAGGTATCTTAACAGCCGCACAAATCAAACATTTGCTGCAGCATATTTATACCGAAACCAACTTGCAGCAGGAAATACAAATCGGCCATCGCTTCTGGTTGGCACATGAAGATGGCATACCGGTGGGGTTTGCCTCGGCCTACCGCGAAGGCGATATTCTCTGGCTGCGCAAACTTTATGTGCTGCCGGAAATGCAGCGCCGTGGCATTGGTGCCGCGCTCACGCAATCTGCTATCCAGGCCTTTGCAGGCGCGAAGGAAATGCGTTTGCTAGTGAACAAAAAAAACCTCGCCGCACAGGCATTTTACTCGAAAACCGGGTTTCAGTGCATCGAAGAACTAACCGTGCAAATGGGCGATTACCATTTCCTCGACCGCGTATATGCACGACCTATCTAGGCTGCCCAGCGCTTTGAAATAACATCCGCCTGATCAATAAATTGCTGATGCCATAATTCGGTGCAAAGCAAGCCCCACACCACGCGGCCAAATTCGCCTTCACGGGCGATTTGCGCTTCAATTTCTGCAACATTGAACACTCCGCGATTGCGCGCTTTACCTGAAAGCAATGTATCACGCACAAAATCTTTTGCTTCACCACGTGTCCATTGTGTTAGTGGAGTGGGGAAACCCATTTTATCTTTGCGCGCAAAAATCTCTGGTGGCACATGCTGCTGCACGGCTTGTTTAAACACATGCTTCATGCGGCCCCCTGCAAATTTAATATTCGGCGGGATTTTGGCCATAAACTCAACAATACGGTGATCAAGCAGCGGCACGCGTGATTCAATTGAGGCAGCCATGCTAGTGCGATCTTCGATATGCAACAGCGCAGGCAGCGAGGCTTTCAAATCGAAATAGGTCATTTTATTCACCAACGAACGGATGCCTTCGCGGTTAAAGATCTTTTGAAACTCGACAAAAGGCGAATACTCACTTGCCAATGCTTGCGGGTTATAGAGACTTTTCATGCCTTCGCTGCGATCAATCAGTTTGAAGTAGCGCTCCGCATCAGGCGCGAATAACCCATC
>JBILFK010000169.1:0-3444 GCA_044351685.1 Rickettsiales bacterium
GCGCATCAGCGGCGCAACCGAAAGAATGCGCGCGCTCGCATTGGCGCAGATACGCTCGATCCAATAAAACACAAGCGAAAGCGGGTGGCGCGCCGACATCTTACCCAAATCGATAATGCTTTGCGGCCATAAATCACGCACTTCGTAAATATACGGCACACCATAGCGCTTTGCCAACCTATAGCCTGCCCATGCCGCAAAGGGGTGTGGCGACGAACCAATAATCACATTCGGCTTTGGCAGCACGCTGGTGTTTTTCTTGCGCAGCACCTGCCAAGTATAGCCCAGCATATTGATCATGCGCCCCAAACCATTGCCGCTGAATGCAGGTGCTTTAAGCCACAAAAACATTACATCATCAGCCATTTCCAGGCGTTTTTCTTCACCTCGTTCCAGCTTTTGAACACCCGTGTTAAGTTCGGTGGATGCCGCAAGCAGCACCGATTGCCAGCCATGCGGCTTCAAATATTTGCTGAGCGAAAAATGCCGCGTGTTGCCCCCCATGCCGCTCGGCATTTGCGCATACTGGTTTAAAATCCAGACGGTTTGGGTGGTATCGCTGTGTTCGTTCATGATGCTAACTCGTGTAGGTGGCGTAACATGTTGCTTGCAGCATCGCGCTCGGCAAGCTTTTTATTTTTACCCTGTGCAGTAATGGCGGGATAACCTTGCACAGATATTTCAATCGTGAAGATAGGCGCGTGCGCTGGCCCTTCTTCGGCGATCACATGATATTCAGGCAATGGCAGGCTGCGAGCCTGCGCCCATTCCTGCAAAGCGGTTTTTGGGTCTTTTGGCGCTGTGGTTAGCGTTTGCAGCCGGCGTTGCCAAAAACGTGAAATAAAATTTCGCGCAGCTTCAATGCCACCATCAAGGTAAATGGCGGCGATTAAGGCTTCTAGCGCATCTTCAAGGTTGCTGGCATTGTTGCGCCCATCATGTGCTGCTTCACTTTCAGAAAGCTGTAAATGTTCGCCTAAATTAAGTTCACGAGCAATATCGGTGAGTATTTCGCCATTCACCAGCGCCACCAAGCGACGCGATAATTCACCTTCCGCCGCTTCAGGGTAGTGCTGATAAAGCATTTCAGCAATCACCATGCCGAGCACGGCATCACCCAAAAATTCTAGTCGCTGATTGTTATGGGGTGCGCCACTGGCTTCGGTGCGCGCAAGCGAGCGATGCACGAACGCCTGTTGCAGCAGCCGTGGATTATGAAACCCATAGCCAATCGTGCGCTCAATCGCGGCATTATCCATTAATGCAGTTCCTTCCAGAACCGGCCTTCGCGGAAAAGTTCAGGCCAATTGGCAATATCCCATATCGCCACCGACGTGTTATAGGAAAAGGCAATCACTTCGGCGCGCCCAATCAGGTTTTCAGCGGGCACGAATCCTACTTCGTTCTGATAACGGCTATCGACTGAGTTATCGCGGTTATCGCCCATCACAAAGTAATGGCCTTTAGGCACTTCATATTCATCCGTAAAATCAACATCGCCAAGCTTGGTTTCATCGAGCACAATATGCTTACGACCATTGGGAAGAGTCTCGCTATAGGTGGCCACCGAGCGCACATTACCTTCATCATCCGGGAATTGGGTATCGGCTATGCGTTTTAAGTCCACAGGGCGGCCATTAATATGCAGCACGCCATCGACCACGCGAATCGTATCGCCCGGCAGGCCTACCACGCGTTTAATATAATCGATCGATGGGTTAGTGGGCAAACGAAACACCGCAATATCACCGCGTTCCGGCGCATCGCTCCATATGCGGCCATCAAAGAAACGTATGCTCATCGGGAATGAAAAATGGGTGTAGCCATACGAAAACTTGGAAACAAAAATATAATCCCCTTCATACAGCGTGCTTAACATCGAACCTGAAGGAATATGAAACGGTTCATACAGAAACGAACGAAACAACAGCGCCAGCGCCACCGCTGAAAGGAACGATTTTACACCCTCGAAGCGTTTTGGCGCTGCAATCGCCGCTTCTGGCTTCGGGCCACGTTTAATAAAACGCTTTAGCATTAATGTTTGCCTTTGGTTTTGGCAATCACGCCATACAAATCGTAGGCATCGCTATCGGTAACTTCGATGGTAATGATATCGCCCACACGCACACCTTTTTGTGCTGGGGTAATAATGTTGCCATCAATTTCCGGGGCATCGGCTTTGGTGCGGCAAATAAGTTGGCCTTCCTCGATGCCATCGACCATCGATTCCTGCATGCTGCCAATTTTCTTTTGTAATTTCGCCGCGCTAATCGCCTGCTGCGTTTCCATAAAGCGTGCGTAGCGCTCGGCCTTCACATCTTCAGGAATTTGCTGGGCTATCGCGTTCGAGCTGGCACCTTTTACATCTTCGTATTTAAAGCACCCAACCCTATCAAGCTGCACTTCTTGCAGCCAATTAAGCAAAAATTCAAAATCGGCATCGGTTTCACCAGGGAAGCCGACAATGAACGTCGAGCGCAGCGTAATATCTGGGCATAATTCGCGCCAACGGGCAATGGTACTGGCGGTTTTTTCCTGATTGGCCGGGCGGCGCATGGCACGCAAAATTTCCGGCGAAGCATGCTGGAAGGGAATATCGAGGTAAGGCAGAATTGCGCCTTCCTGCATCAGCGGCATAAGCTGTTCCACATGCGGATACGGATACACATAATGCATGCGCACCCAAATACCAAGCTGCCCCAAGCCTTTGGCTAAATCGGTGATATGCGTGCGGTATTGCACATCACGCCATGTGCCGCCCGCATATTTCACATCAACACCATACGCGCTGGTATCCTGCGAAATCACCAGTAATTCTTTCACGCCCGCCTTCGCGAGCATTTCCGCTTCGCGCAGCACATCATCCACTGGGCGGCTAACAAGATCGCCGCGGAGTGCGGGGATAATACAAAAACTGCAGCGGTTATTGCAGCCTTCAGAAATTTTGAGGTAAGCATAGTGGCGCGGCGTTAGTTTAATGCCCTGCGGCGGCAATAAATCCACAAATGGTGCATGTTCCGGCGGAATGGCTTCGTGCACCGCATCCATCACCGCTTCATAATGCTGGGGGCCGGTAATGGCCAACACATTGGGGTGGCGCGCGCGAATAACATCAGGTTCCGCACCTAAGCACCCTGTAACGATCACCTTGCCATTTTGATTGAGCGCTTCGCCAATCGCATCGAGCGATTCTTCGCGCGCCGAATCGAGAAACCCGCATGTATTGACAATCACCAAATCCGAACCCGTATAATCGGGCGCAATCTCGTAACCTTCGGCACGCAGCTTGGTGAGTATGCGTTCAGAATCCACAAGCGCTTTGGCGCAGCCAAGTGAAACAAACCCAACGCGGGGTGCCGCCGATGATGCAACAGATGTTTTTGCCATAGCCGCCTTATTCTGCACTTACTGCGGCTTGTAAAGCGCATTATTTGTATAGAGATT
>JBILFK010000036.1:0-11186 GCA_044351685.1 Rickettsiales bacterium
GATGTAGGCAATGCGTTGCTAGAGCACAGGCGTTTTTAAGTATTTCTGGGCACGGTTTGTGCTCATCATGATGTTTATTGAGCGGTGGACGCTTCCCCGTGTACTCCACACATAAAAAACGCGGCAACAAACCATCTGAGATTAAATCATGCGTCAATGCACCATAAAAAGTTTCCGGCGTGCTTTCCCCTAAAATGGAAAGTGCAGGACTCATAATAGCTTCGGTGTTTTTTTCTTTATCGGCATAGACTGAGGAGCGAAGCATTTTATTGTGGCCGGACTTGTTGTATAAATCGAGTAATACGCGCTTCAGCATAATCTCTGACGATGATGCTCTCGGTGAAGCAAGTTGTTGCAGCTTTAGGCCAAACTCCCCCACAACACTGACAAAGCAAGTGGAGGTGTTGAGATATTTCAGCAGCGCTTGTCCGCTGGCAATTTCGGCGGGGCCGACGAAATCAATAACACAGGGAACTTGTTGCGCCATTGCGTAGAGCAATTTGTCTATGCCGGTTGCCATCCCCTCTTTGCCCGTCCCCGTTTGGGCAAGTAACAAACAATACTGATTCAACCCTGTCCGGCTTATGTTGTATGCCTTTCCAGTCATGCCAGAGAGGAAACCGATCGCTCCCATGATCGCAGTTTCAAGCGTTGGTCTTGGTGAGCTATTGTAAAAAAACTGAGCGATCTCACCCAGCAATCCCTCAGGATATGTTAGCGGGTGAAGAATATGCTTTGTCTCTCCCGCCTTTTCCGATCCTGCCAAGGTTGATTTTTTGCTTTTTTGTCGCTCCTTAAAATCAGCGTAGTCGTCAAAGAAATTCATAAATTTACTCCATTGGTTAGAATTTGTGAAAGCAGTTCTCTAATCGCCGAAACGCGCCACAGTGTTGTGTTGTGGCCAAGTTTCGTTCCCTGCGGAAAACGCCCTGATGCGATGCCGCGCCACCATGTCGATTTACCCACGGGGATTAGTTGCAAGACTTGCGGGAGGCGAAGAAAAGCCGAATCGGGAACAAAGATTGGTGCTTTGTGTCCTTCGTGGTGCACATACAAGCCTTGCTCCAAACAAATCGATGTTTGCAGGTGCTGTTGTGGGAAGGTTGAATTTTCGACTGACATTTCTATGACCTCACGTAATCAAGCGTAAGGTCAGCTTAGGCGATTATGGTGCCCGTAAAATTTATAGGAACAGCAGAAGAAAATTTTTATTCACCATATAAAACAGTGAATTATAATTCCCTAAAATGGGAATTTATTTTAGGGATTTTTTTACAGTTGCTGGTACTTCTTTTTTGGCATTTTATTACGCACCGTTTTTATGTCGTAGCCAAAATCTTTTTGAGCAACAGCTAAAAAATCTTCGTATGATTTTGCAGATTTCTTATAATTCTGCGCGAGCGAAAGCACAGTATTATACTTTGTATTCGGTGGTCTTCCTCGTTTTTCTATATAGGCGCTGTCGTGAATAGGTAACCCACATTTCTTCCAGTGATAGAGAAATGTGTCTCTTGCAACATGGTGGTAGGCCGCGTCTTTTGCCTCTTTATCTCTGAACTCTTTGCCCACATTTTTATCTGCTCGCAGTGAGGCAAGTACGCGCTTAAAATCAGCGTCACAATCCGCCATTGTCAGCACACTATGGTACCAATCATGTTTTTCCTCGTGACTGAGAAAGTGAATGTCACGCGGCGGCAAGCAACCATGCTGCAAAAACACACCTTCGTACAATCTATATGCGTCGATTGTATTCCAATACCCCCACTCTTTTTCTTCGTCTGACATATTCATCCTTTTTTCTTCGCCCCCCTGATTTTTGGTTCCATCTCTATATTTGTGGGCATAGTGAATGGTTGCACTGGAAATTCTATGGGTGCGGGGTGGGTGTTCATTTCTTCTTCTTTTTCAATTCATCAATCTTGTCTGCGTACCATTGCATCATGTCGGCTCTTTCAGGCAGGTACTCTGCAAAGTTGTACGCTTTGCGAACGCTGTCACGCTCTGCGTGGGCAAGTTGCCGCTCAATTACATCGCGCCGGAATTGATGCTCATTCAGTAGTGTGGAAGCGACGGAGCGAAAGCCATGGCCAGTGCTTTCGCCTTTATAGCCCATCACATCAATCACGCGTAAAAACGTGTTTTCGCTCATGGTTGTGCGCGGATTATTCTGACTTGGAAAGATGTAGCCGCTGACATTATGACCAGTGATGTTGCGAAGCTGTTCAAGGATTTCTAGGCTCTGGCGTGACAATGGTACGATGTGTGGCTGGTCTTTGATCTTCATGCGTTCGGCGGGAATGCGCCATTGTTTCTTTTCCCAGTCGATTTCTTCCCATTTCGCACCGCGTATCTCGCCGGAGCGCACAAAGGTAATAATGAGCAGCTTGAACGCCAGCTTGGTGAGCAGGTTGCCGTTATAGTCGGTATCGTATTTTTCGAGCTTCCTTAAAAATTCCGGTAATTGCGTTTCTTTCAGGTGCGCGAGTCCCTTGCTCCGCACCGGCTGCAACGCGCCTTTAAGGTTGAGAGTAATGTCGTGTGTGGCGCGGCCTGTTGATATGGCATAGCAGAGTATCTTGCTGCTATGTTGCAGCATCCTGTGGGCAAGGTCGCGCTTGCCTTCGCTCTCAAGTGTACGAATGGCGTTGAGAAGCTCGGACTCTCTGATTTCTTTAATCGGACGCTTGCCGATGTACGGGAACAAATTGCTTTCAAACCGCTTGAGGATGTTTGCCGCGTGTTCCGGCTTCCACGTGTGAAGTTTTTGACTATGCCACTCACGCGCAATCGCCTCGAAGTTATTTTCATGGCTGGTGTGAAGCTCAATCTTAGCAATTTTCTTTTCGACGATAGGGTCTTTACCGGCTTCGATCATTTTCTTGGCTTCCTCGCGCCGCTCGCGTGCTTCCGCGAGGCTCACACGGGGATAGACCCCTAGCGCCAAGGTCTTTTGCATCCCTAAAAAACGATAATTGAGCCGCCAATACTTGCCGTTTTCCTTGATGTGGAGAATCAGGCCGCCGCCGTCCGATAGCTTGTTGCCCACGCCGGAAGGGTTATACGCGGCTTTCTTGCATTGTATGTTGGTTAGATTCATGTTGGTACTTTTGCCTCCTGTGGGCAAGATACCAACAAAAAGTACCATCATTTTTTGGGATTCGGATGGATTCGTTGGGATGCCCTGAGACAGTAAATATCACTGAATCGCTGAATTATCAAGGTTTTTTGGATTGCGCGGGACGGAGTGAGACTGTAGTTTTGGTGACCCCTGCGGGAATCGAACCCGCGTTACCGCCGTGAAAGGGCGATGTCCTAACCGCTAGACGAAGGGGCCATAGCAGAAATTGCAAGGCGCGTGTTTCACCATGTTTGCGCGCGAAGGTCAAGGGTTTTGGCAAGGGGAATAAAACCCTGCGAAAAACCCCTTATTTTCTGCGGTTTCACACGCTATAATCGTCGGCAGGCATGGCGCCACGCTGCGCGCCTGCAAAACTTTCCAGCATCTGCGTGGCAAGCGATGCGGCCTGCTGGCGCAGTTCCGGCACGGCTGCCGATTCCAACCGTTCGCCCACCAGCAGGCTGCCCATGGGGTAAATGGCCGATGAAAGGCCGCTAGCGGTGCCGTAGCGGGTGGTTTCAATGCCTGCGCGCAGTGGGCCAATGGTAATGAGCTGTCTGTCGCGCAGATTTTTCAGCAAGCGGTGGTCGCTTGCCGCCACATCGCTGGTGGGGCCGGTGCAGTTTAACACCAATGTGGGGCGCAAAGTTTCAAGCGTGCTGCTGCTGCGCCTACGATAAGCGAGCGTTAAGCCCTCTGCATCTGAGCCCATATAATAAATACTCGCGGAAATAATGTGTAGCCGTTTGCTCTCGCGCAATTCCTGTACTTGTGCCGCAATTTCCGGCGCCATGCGGTGGCGATGCACATTCCAGAAGGTAAGCAGTTTGCGCAGGAAGCGGCGTTTTTCGGGCATCTCGAGCTGCGCCCAAAGGGGCGTTGTTACGGGGCGCACACTATCAATCACGCTGCGCCAATCATAGTGATGTGCGGCAGCAAAACGAATTTCTTTGCGCAACCGCACCAGCAAGCCAAGCGCTGTGCGCGGCGCTTGCGCAGGGGCATTCACCCATTCCCACGCCGGGTAAGGGTTGCAGTTTGCATGCGCGGCAGGCAACAGGCCGTGGCGTGAAATGGCAATGATGTTTCCCTTATAGCCATGCGCCTGCAAGGTTAGCACGGTATCGACCATGGTGAGGCCCGTGCCGATAATGGCAATTGTCGCATCTGCTGGCAGTGTGTGCACCTGCTGCGGGTAGCAATGCCCCGTTGGCGTGTGCCACACATCGGGCACATAAGCGTGTGCATGCTCGATCAGCCCCGCTTCAAACCCAAAAGCTTTGGGCGGCAAGTTGCCGGTGGCCAGCACCATGGCATCTACTGCTTGTTGCTGCGCTTCCCCTGCCTGCAGCACCCCAAGCATCAGGCCGCCGTTACTGATGTGCGTGGCATCAAGCACTTCGGCGTGCATGCGCTGTATATCGATGGATTTTTCTGCCGCGCGGCGCAACGCTTCGGCCACCACATGCTGCAGGTAATTGCCATAGAGAGCGCGCGGCACAAAACTTTCTGCATTCCATGTGGCATGGTTTGAGTAGCGTGCACTATGCGCTTTGCCTTCGGGCGATTGTAACCAACGGAAAAAATCATCCGGCGCATCAGCCCATGCGCCCATACGGTCAGCGCGCACATTTAACAAATGCACCGATTCACTGGTGCTGTAGGCAATGCCAGTGGCGCGGTTTTCGCTGGCTTCGTACCAATAAATGGTCAGCGCGGTTTTCGCCTGTGCCACCAAGTTGGCCAACACCATCGCACCGCTAAAGCCACCGCCCACAATCGCAATATGCGGGTGATGGCGGGTGCTAAAACGTTCGGTGAAGGCAAATTTTCCGGCGCGGTCGATCGCTTCACGGCGATGTACGGGAATGCGCGATTTCATAATCGCATAGATACGTTCAATCTGCGCGCTGGCCGTGCGCGTGCATAAAAACGGCAACAGCCCATGCAGCAAAATGGCAGTGCTGGTGTAAAGAAACCGCATCGCCATCGTGAAGGTAAACCACAAATGCTGCAGGTAGGTTTCGCCTGTGGCTTCCGGGTGTTCGGTGAAGGCTTTTTCCACTTCTTTGGCCACGCGCCGCACTTCGTGTTTATGCCGCTCGGGCAGTGCCCAGCCGGTTGGCAAGGCAAAAGGCAGGCGTTGGCGCAGCTGTAACCAAAATTTCCACATAGCGCCCGGCTGTTAGCATAGCCGTTGCCTTCGCGCTAGAAATCTTGTACGCGATTGTCATCAAATCGTCACGCAAACCATATTGCGGCTTTGGTGTAATTATAGTAAATTAGGTAAAGTTTTAGATAATTAGGAGACAGGCATGTTGAAAAAACTGCTGAACAATACCACCGGCGCTGCCGCGATTGAATATTCGCTGATCGTGTCGCTGATTTCGGTTTCCATCATCACGGTGCTTGGCACCGTGGGTAAAAATCTTGCGCTCACCTTCACGGTCATTGGTAACGCTCTAAACACTTCCTCTGGTGGATTTTAAGCTATTCTTGCATCTTAGTGCAGTTGCGCTACAACACCCGCATGACACAGCATTCACGCCTATATTTCGGCACTGACGGCATTCGCGGTACCGCCAATACCAGCCCCATGACCGCGGAAATCGCCCAGAAAGTGGGCATGGCCGCCGGCCATATCTTCAACCGCGGCGATTACCGCCACCGCGTGGTGATTGCGAAAGATACCCGCCTTTCCGGCTATATGATTGAAACGGCGCTTACCTCGGGCTTTCTGAGCGTGGGGGTGGATGTGTTATTGGTAGGCCCCATGCCTACCCCTGCTGTCGCCTTCCTCACCCGTGCCATGCGTGCCGATATGGGCGTGATGATCTCTGCATCGCACAACCCCTACCATGATAACGGCCTCAAGCTTTTTGGGCCGGATGGCTATAAATTATCCGATGCGATTGAGATGGAAATCGAAGCGCTAATGCAAAGCGACCTTTCGCATGTACTGGCTGATACCACCAAAATTGGCCGCGCCAAACGCCTAGATGATGCGCCCGGCCGCTACATTGAATTTGTGAAATCGGCCTTCCCCAAACATCTCAGCCTCGATGGGCTTAAAATTGTCATCGATTGCGCCAATGGTGCGGGCTATGTGGTCGGCCCAATTATTCTGTATGAACTCGGCGCCGAAGTGATTCCGCTGCATGTTTCGCCTAACGGCACCAACATCAACCATGCCTGTGGCTCTACGCATCCGGAATCGCTTGCAAAAGCCGTCATCGCACACGGTGCCGATGTGGGGATTGCACTCGATGGCGATGCCGACCGTTTGGTAGTTATCGATGAAAAAGGCCAGCTCCTAGGCGGCGATCAGCTGATTGGCATGGTAGCGCAGCAATGGCACAAAACCGGCCAGCTTAAGGGTGGTGGCGTGGTTTCCACGCAAATGTCGAACCTCGGGCTTGAACGTTTTATCACCGGGCTTGGCCTCACACTTCACCGCACCAAAGTGGGTGATCGCTACGTGATGGAGCATATGCGCACGCATGGCTTCAATTTGGGCGGCGAACCTTCGGGGCATATTATTTTAAGCGATTATGTTACTACTGGCGATGCGCTGATTGCCGCGCTGCAAGTGCTGGCACTGAAAGTGGAATCCGGTAAACGCATGAGCGATGCGGCAGGTATTTTTACCCCCGTACCACAGATTCTGAAAAATGTGCGCTATAGTGGCACAAGCCCGCTGGAATTGCCTTCGGTGCAAACCGCCATTGCCGACGTAGAAAAGAAACTTGGCACTAGTGGGCGCGTGCTGGTGCGCGCCAGCGGCACCGAACCACTGATTCGCATTATGGTCGAAGGCGAAGACGAAGCAAGCATCACACAGCATGCCGATACCATTGCGGCGATCATGCAAAAACAAGCAGCATGATTGCACGCGTATTGATTATCGCTGGTTCCGATTCCGGCGGCGGCGCTGGTATTCAGGGCGACCTGAAAACGGTCACCTGCCTGGGTGGCTACGCCATGACAGCGATTACGGCGCTGACTGCGCAAAACACGCAGGGCGTGTTTGGCATTCTCCCGGTGCCACCTGCCTTTATTGCGCAACAAATCCAGCTGTGTTTGGAGGATATCGGCGCCGATGCGATTAAAACCGGCATGCTGCATTCCGCCGAAGTGATTGCAGCAGTGGCCGGCGCATTGCCACCCGATATCCCGCTCATCCTCGACCCTGTCATGGTGGCCAAAGGCGGCGCCCCTTTGTTGCAGCCGGAAGCGGTGGCGGCACTTAAATCGCTGCTTATTCCACGCGCCGCGCTGCTCACCCCGAATATCCCTGAGGCCGAATTACTGCTTGGCCGCGGCATACCGAATGCCTCGGCTATGCCAAATGCCGCGCAGGATTTGTTAGCACTGGGCTGTGGCGCTGTGCTGCTAAAAGGCGGGCATATGGAAGGCGATACCCTCACCGATATCCTTGCCACACCGCATGCGCCCCCACACGTCTTCACGTCACCGCGCATTGCCAGCCGCCACACCCATGGCACGGGCTGCACACTGGCCTCGGCTATCGCTACATTTATTGCACAACATCAACCGCTTAACGAAGCGGTGACACAGGCGCGCAGCTATGTACAGCAGGCCATGCAGCACGCGCCGGCGCTCGGAAGCGGCCACGGGCCACTTTTACATAATTTTGTGCTTGCAAAAACTGGCTCTTAGGGCTATCAACCCGCTCCCTAACGGAGATTTTTATGGCAAAAGCTGGCATCCACCCTGATTACCACACCATCACCATTGTGATGACCGATGGCACCAAATACGAAACGCGCTCGTGCTGGGGCAAAGCAGGCGATGTGATGACGCTGGACGTTGACCCGAAAACCCACCCTGCCTGGGTTGGTGGCGCAAACATGCGCAAAACTGGTCGCGTAGAGCGTTTTGGTGAGCGTTTTGGCGCAACCAGCTTCTCAAGCGTGAAAGCCAGTGCCGATGTAGGCAAAAAGAAAGCCAAGAAAAACGCCTAAGCGTTGCACTTCACGACTAATTCTGCTTTCTTTGCAGCGTGACTGCAAAACCAAAAAACCATCCACTGATCGATACATGGCGAACTCAGGCCGCAGGGCGTGGCCTTGTACTGCATGTTTGTGGCGTGCACACACCGCAACCCGCGCTGTATGAACGCTACCGCACGCCGCAATGGTGCGAGATACGCGTCACACCCAAACCGCCGGCAACCCTGCAATCCTGCTTCCGTGATCTGCGCGAACTGCCAGAGGGCAGCATCGATGCTATCTGGTTAAGCCACGCACTCGAGCTGTTGCCTGCATCACAGGTGGCAGATGCGCTCGCCGCCTGCTACCGCATCCTCAAGCCCGAAGGTGAAATGGGGCTGGTTACCCCCGATCTGCAAGCTGTTGCCGCACATGTTGCTCATGGGCGCCTGGAAACACCGCTTACCCTTGCACAAAACGATACCCACATGGTGCCCTTACAAATGCTGTATGGCGCCAACAGCGAATATCGCACCGGCTTTACCGCCGAAACACTCGCCGAAAAATTTACCACCACCGGATTCAGCAACAGCACCGTTATGTGCAAAGAATTACAGCTCTGGGTGGGTGCATTTAAATATCCCGCAGGCCACAGCAAGCGCATTGATAAAACCCGTATCATGCGCGAAAAAAATGCCGCCACGCCTCCACCTGCCCCACCTTTATCGGCAGCAACGCACCCCGGGCTTTTGCATAAAGGCAAACTACCCGACGAACTGGATGTGCCGCCCAAACAATGGGCAAATTAGGCTGCCTTTTTTGGCGCAGGCAGCAGGGGTGTTTTTGCACTTAACTCAGCATGTGCCTGCAGCACTGCCTGCGTCATTTTCTCCATCGCACGCGCTTCAATTTGGCGCACACGCTCACGTGAGATATTATAGCGATGTGAAATTTCCTCGAGCGTTAATGGCTCTTCCAGCAACCGGCGGTCGCGGATAATGTCACGTTCACGCTCGCTGAGTGTTTTCATTGCTTGCAGCATCAGGCCACGCTTTTGCATAAAATCTTCGTGGTCACCGAGAATTTCTTCTTGATTCTCACGCGTATCGGCGAGCATATCGCCCCATTCGGCGCCTTCGCCATCGGCACCGCTGATGCGCGCATTCAAATGCTGATCATGCGCCGACATCCGCAAATCCATATCCACCACATCCTGCTCGCTTACATCGAGTTCGCTGGCGATGGTACGAATTTCATCGGGCGTGAGTGTTTGTGATTCATCAACTTTTTTCAGGCGCTTTTTCATTTTCTTCAGATTGAAGAATAATTTTTTCTGCGCGGCGCTGGTACCCATTTTCACCAGGCTCCACGAGCGCAACACAAATTCCTGAATCGAGGCACGAATCCACCACATCGCATACGTAGAAAGGCGGAAACCTTTATCCGGGTCAAACTTTTTCACGGCTTGCATCAGGCCGATATTGCCTTCAGCAATCACTTCGCTCATCGGCAAACCATAGCCACGGTAGCCCGAAGCAATTTTTGCCACCAGCCGCAAATGGCTGGTTACCAGTTGGTGTGCGGCTTCGTAATCGCCATCATCCACCCAGCGCTTGGCAAGGATATATTCGTCGTCGGCTTCGAGTACGGGAAATTTTTGGATATCACGCAGGTAAGCGCGAAGCCCCCCATCGGGTGACATTACAGGCAGCGTCGCCGCCTTCGGAAGTGCGCGTGCAGTAGCCATAACAATCCTTATAAATACGATGAACCCGATAGTAACTCTGTACGAGGTTCAGCCTGCCGTTTGTTCTTGCCCTACTACATAACTAACATGGGTTAAAAAGTCAAGGAAGAGAGGGCGCTCTCAAGTAGGCTGAGCGTGGCCGGAAGCGGTGCTGAAAACTGCATTTCCTTGCCCGAAATCGGGTGAAAAAACTGCAGGTTGGCAGCATGCAACGCCTGATGATGAACGGCGTGTAATAAATGCTGTGTTTCCTCGGCTATCACAATTCCCTGTGCCTTCAGCCGATTCAGGCGGGTGGTGGTGCTTGGGCCGTAGGTGGCATCGCCAATCAGCGCGCAGCCTTTATGCGCCAGATGCACCCGAATCTGGTGCGTGCGGCCGGTATCAAGCTGGCAATGCAGCTGGCTAGCCACGATCACCATACCGGCATGGTAACGCGCCACGGTATCCACATGCGTAATCGCATCGCGGCCACCTTCCACGACGCCCATTTTTTTGCGGTCTTTCGGGTGGCGCGCAATGGGTGCCTGAATGGTTTGCGCGGGCGGCGAAAGCGCACCCCAGCCAAACGCAATGTAATGGCGCTTTAAATCGCGTGATTTTAATTGTGCGGCTAAATGCTGATGCGCGGCATCGTGCTTGGCCACCACCAGCAGGCCAGAAGTATCTTTATCAATGCGGTGTACAATACCCGGGCGCGCCACCCCGCCAATGCCCGAAAGCGAATCGCCGCAATGCGAAAGCAACGCATGCACCAGCGTGCCGCTGGTGGCACCCGGTGCGGGGTGCACGGTCATGCCCACGGGTTTATTCAGCACAATCAGCGTATCGTCTTCGTAAATAATATCCAGCGCAATCGCCTCGGGCGTTAAATCCAGCGCCACAATATCAGGCACGGTAAGCGTTAAGGTTTCGCCTGCCTTCACCTTGCGCGAAGCGCTGGTAAGCGGCACGCCGGAAGCGAGAATTACGCCGCCCGCCTCAATCAGGTTTTGTACGCGACTGCGCGTTAAATGCGGCAGCACCAGCGGCAAATATTTATCGAGCCGCACCCCATGATGCGCTTCATCAACCGTGAGTGTGTGGGCATCACTCATGCGACTTCGGGCAGCGCGCCCATATCCAAGCCACCGCCTGCCACCTGCCCGAGCGCCGTGAGTGTCATGGGTGCAGCAAGCAGATACTGGTTGGCAACGCGCACTAAATCATCGGCGGTTACCGCATCCATTGCGGTTAAAATTTCTTCGGCCGATTTTACGCGGCCATACACATGCATATGGCGCGCCATCCACTCGGCAATGTTGCCGACATTCTCGCGTGTCATCACGATGCTGGCTTTCATCTGGTTGCGTGCGCGCAGTAATTCATC
>JBILFK010000199.1:0-3401 GCA_044351685.1 Rickettsiales bacterium
ATCGAGCTACAACAAAATTAACAGCATGGTGGAAAAACACCCCGAAGAAACGCTACAAATTATGCGTCAGTGGTTAATGGGATAACATAGGAGCAACGCATGGCCGCCCCAACAAAAACAGATCAAAAAGAAGACTATCGTAAGCTTTCGGGTATTCAAAAATCTGCCATCCTGATGATGGCGATTGATGAGGAAAACGCGACCAAAATGTTCAACATGATGGATAACGAGGAAATTAAAGAAATTTCCACCACCATGGCTTCGCTTGGCACAGTGAGCGCCGAAACGGTAGAACGCTTGTTCGTAGAATTTGTGGAATCTATGTCTTCCACTGGCGTGGTGGTGGGTACCTTCGATTCTACCGAACGCCTGCTGATGAAGGCGCTTGGCAAGGAACGTGTGGATGGCATCATGGAAGATATCCGTGGCCCAGCCGGACGCACCACATGGGATAAGCTTGGCAACGTGAACGAAGAAATTCTCGCAGCCTTCCTCAAAAACGAATATCCGCAAACCATTGCGCTGGTGCTTTCCAAAGTGCGCGCCGATCACACGGCAAAAGTGTTAGCATGCTTCCCCGATGAATTGGCAATGGAAGTCATTGCACGTATGTTGGATATGGAAGCGGTGCGCAAAGAAGTGATGGATGGTGTGGAAAAAACGCTGCGCGTAGAATTCATGAATAATTTGGCCAAAACACAGCGCCGCGACACACACGAAATCATGGCCGAAATCTTTAACAATTTCGATCGCAATACCGAATCGAAATTCATGGGTTTGCTGGAACAGCGTAATCTTGAATCTGCGGAACGTATTCGTAACCTTATGTTCACCTTTGAAGATCTGGTTAAAATCGACCCTGCAGGTGTTCAAACCCTGCTGCGTGGTGTCGACAAGGATAAACTTGCAATGGCCATGAAAGGTGCTTCTGAAGGCATTAAGGATCTGTTCTTCAAAAACATGTCGGAACGTGCAGCAAAGCTGTTACGTGAAGATATGGAAGCCATGGGCCCTGTGCGCTTGAAAGATGTGGATGAAGCGCAAATGTCGATTGTGCAGGTGGCTAAAGAACTCGCGCAAAAAGGCGAAATTGTTATTGCTGGCGATAGTGCCGACGATCAACTGGTGTATTAAGGATAGCGCATGCGTATTCAGCGTTTCGATTCGATTTACCTGAAAGATTTCTTTCAGCCTCTGGTGCAAGAACCTTCATCGCTTGAACCGGTAGCTGAAGAAGTGGCGCCACCTCCGCCCCCTACGTTTTCACTGGCGCAACTGGAAGATGCCCAATTATCTGCTCGTAAAGAAGGTTTTGCAGAGGGCTTTGAGGCTGGTTATGCAGAATCACAGGCCACGCAAGCTGCGCGTGAAGAAGAAGTGGCGCGCGCCATGCAATCTATAATGCAATCGTTTGAACAATTACACGGCCAATATCAGGCAGTGATTACGGAACAGCAAAAAGAAGTGGCTTCTCTGGCATTGCTGATTGCAAAAAAAATCGTTGGTGCATCACTGCAAGCCGATGCCATGCCAATGATTGAAGCCATGGTAAATGAATGCGTGCCGATGGTGTTTGGCAAGCCACGTATTACAATTGAACTTCACTCAGGTCTGATTGAACCTGCGCACGAGCGCTTAAAAGCACTTATGCAACGCCAAGGCTATGAAGGTGATGTGACGCTGCGCGCCAACAACGCACTGGATATCTATGACGTTCGCGTTGATTGGGCATCGGGCCACGCCGAGCGGCGTGTCGAAACACTTTGGAATGAACTGGAAACACTGATACAAAGTTTCTCAACTACACCCCCAACACAGGAGTAAAACATGGTTGAAATGGATATGATGGGTGGCTTTGGCGACACCAGCGATGGCAGTATTACACTCGATTCAGTGAGTGATGTGCCGGTGCAAATTTCAGTGGTGCTGGGAAAAACCACCATGCAGGTGCAGCAATTGCTGAAACTTGGTCGCGGTGCCGTGGTGGAACTAGACCGCAAAGTCGGTGAACCAGTTGATATTTTTGTGAATAGCCGCTTGGTTGCTCGCGGTGAAGTGGTGGTGGTGGAAGATAAAATTGGTGTCACCATGACCGAAATTATCAAAAACGAAAAATAATCGAAGAACGAGGGTTGAGCATGCGGTTATTGATTGTCGGAGATCTGGACGGACAGATCGGAAATGCCAGTAAAATGGCACGCAATCGTGGTGCAAAAGTAAGCCAGGTCGCAACCATTGAAGCCGCCTACGAAATGCTTTGCGAAGGCCAAGGGGCTGATTTAATCATGGTCGATATTCATCAGGATATTGCAACGTTGGTGAATCTTTTACGTAACGAACATATCAACGTTCCGGTAGTGGCGTGCGGTATCCATACCGATGCGAAATCGGCCGCCAACGCTATTCGTGCAGGCGCGAAGGAATATGTTCCACTGCCACCCGATGAAGAACTGATTGCTGCCGTTCTGGAAGCGATCGCACAGGAAAGCCACACGGTGATTCATGGCTCCGAAGCGATGCGCCGCACACTCGCACTGGCCGATCAGGTGGCGCCATCAGAAGCCAGCATTATGATTACCGGCGAATCAGGAACCGGCAAAGAGGTTATCGCCCGCTATATTCATCGTAAAAGCCATCGTTCCGCCAAACCCTTTATTGCAGTAAACTGCGCGGCCATTCCCGGCAACCTGATGGAATCGGAGCTTTTTGGCCATGAAAAAGGCGCGTTCACTGGCGCGCTTTCCAAGCGCATAGGGAAATTTGAAGAAGCCGATGGTGGCACCTTGCTGCTCGATGAAATCAGCGAAATGGATATTGGGCTGCAATCCAAATTGCTACGCGCCATTCAGGAACGTGAAATTGATCGTGTGGGTGGCACCAAGCCTATTAAAGTTAATATTCGCATTCTCGCCACGTCTAACCGCGATTTAGAAGTGGAAGTAAAAAAAGGCACCTTCCGGGAAGATTTATATTTTCGTTTAAACGTTATCAGCCTGCATATGGCAAAGCTTTCCGAGCGGCTCGATGATATTCCGCCGCTCGCTGATTTTTTTGCCGAAAAATATGCCAAAGCCAATGCGCTGCCTCACCGCAAACTTACTCCAGAAGCTGTCACCAGATTGCGCGGATATCATTGGCCCGGTAACGTGCGTGAACTTGAAAATATTATGCACCGCGCGGTGCTGATGGCGCAGGGTGATCGCATTGATGCGCAGGCCATTTTATTACCCATCAGCAATGTGCCAACCCCGGTGCAAGCGCAGCAGGTTTCGGCAACCACCACTACATCGCCATCTTCCGCAAGCGCTCAGGGCAAACGCAGCGATTTAGTGGGGCGCACCGTGGAAGAAGTCGAAAAAGAATTGATTATCGACACACTCAGCCACTGCTTGGGCAACCGC
>JBILFK010000170.1:0-3357 GCA_044351685.1 Rickettsiales bacterium
GCCCATTTAGAACGAATCGAACAAATGCTGAACGTGGAACTGGTTTCCCGTGGGAACATGATTTCGATTACTGGCCTGAAGCGCGATATCGAAGCTACCGAACAAATTTTACAATCGCTCTATCAACAGATTGAACGTGGTAACGAAATATCCGTCGCCAATGTGGATGCTGCGATTCGTATGATTCCGCCAGTAATTGAAAATAAAAAAGCAAAGCCCAAACCTTCCGGCGATGTAGCGCAAAGCGTGGAGTCGGAAGTGTATATCCGCACCATGAAAAAAACCATCACGCCCTATTCGCACGTGCAGGCGAACTATATTCGTGGCCTCTATAACAGTGATTTGTTGTTTGCGCTTGGGCCAGCAGGCACAGGTAAAACCTACATTGCTGTAGCGATGGCGGTGTATCAGTTTATCCACAAGAAAGTTGAACGCATCATTCTTTCGCGTCCGGCGGTGGAAGCGGGCGAGAAAATTGGCTTTTTACCCGGCGATATCAAAGACAAAATCGATCCCTATATGCGCCCACTTTACGATGCATTGTTCGATATGATGCCTGCCGACCGTGTGCAGCAAGCCATTGATAATGGCGAAATCGAGCTGGCCCCATTGGCATTCATGCGTGGGCGCACGTTCAGCAACGCGTTCGTGATTCTCGATGAGGCGCAAAACACCACCCGCACGCAGATGAAAATGTTTTTAACGCGTATGGGTGAGCGTTCGCGCATGGTAATCACCGGCGATTTATCGCAGATCGATTTGCCGAAAGATGTGAAGTCTGGCCTTGCCGATTGCATCCCGAAAATCGAGCATATTCCCGGCATCGATGTCATTCGCTTCAGCGATGGCGATGTGGTGCGCCACCCACTGGCCAAGCGCATTGTGCAGGCCTACGACGAGTGGGAAGAAAAGAAGAAGAAATTCGCTGAAAACGAAGATCAGTAAAAGCGCTATCGTGCCTGCTATCGATATTATCATCACCGATTCCCGTTGGAGAAGCTCGTATCGTGATGTTCGTGCCGAGGTAACGCATGCGGTTACATTGCTGCTAAAGCAGCAAAAAAAAGCAAAAGCCAGTGTGACCATTCTTTTTACCAATGATGCCGAGCAGCAGGGGCTGAATCATCAGTATCGTTCTAAAAACACGCCCACCAACGTGCTTTCTTTTCCATCGGGTGAAGATGTGTTTTTAGGCGACATATCGCTGGCATACGAAACCGTAAAACGTGAAAAAACCGCACAAAATAAAAGCTGGCGCGCCCACACGCTGCATTTAGTGGTTCATGGCGTATTGCACCTGCTAGGGCACGACCACGAAGAAAATGCCGATGCCGAAAAAATGGAATCACTTGAAATTCAACTGCTTAATGAATTAGGGCTTGCGAATCCCTATAAGTAACCTATAGTAACGTCATGAATTCAGCATTGAAAAAAATGCCAAGCGAACCTTCATCCGAACCTCCCAGTAGCCCCGCGCCGGCATCACTGAAGCCTGCGCCTAAGGTTGTTTCGCTTTACGATAAAGCCTCACTTATGCAAATGGCTATTAAATGGGTGCGGCAAAAGGTTTCGGGGCGGCCTGAATCTTCACTCAAAGAAGTGCTAGAAGATGTGCTGGAAGATGAATCTGCGGATGCGATTTCCATCAGCGCGGAAGAGAAAAATCTACTTAAAAACATGATACATTTCGGTGAGCTCACCGTAAGTGATATCATGGTGCCGCGCACCGATATTATGGGCATTGAGCGCGATATATCACTCAGTGAATTGCGCGACCACGTAATCAAAATCGGCCATACGCGCATTCCTGTGTACGATGATTCGCTCGATAAAATCGAAGGTTTTATTCACGTAAAAGATTTGTTTCCGCATTTGGCAAGCGAAGCGGAATTTGAAATCAGCAAAGTGATTCGTAAAATTCTGTTCGTTCCACCCTCCATGCGCATTGTCGATTTATTGTTAAAAATGCGTGTTTCTGGCTGCCACATGGCCATTGTGGTCGATGAATATGGCGGCACCGATGGTTTAGTAACCATGGAAGATTTGTTTGAAGAGCTCGTGGGTGAAATTCAGGATGAGCACGATCACGAAGAACAGCAGGAATTAATGTTGTGGCTTGGCGATCATGTATTGGAAGCCGATGCACGCGTTGCGATTCCCTTATTGGAAGATACACTCGGGCAGCGCGTGACCACAGGGAACCTCGACGATTTAGAGTTCGATACGCTTGGTGGGTTTATTTTCTTTACGCTTGGTCGTGTGCCCGCCAAAGGCGAAGTACTGCATGTAACTTCAGAATTAAAAATTGAAATTTTGGCCGCCGACCCGCGTCGCATTCACCGTGTGCGTATCTCGAAACTTGGCATTTGATTGCTTGCGCAACCGCGGGCGCATGCGTAAATGAGGCATGCGCTTTTCTAACATCACCGCTACATTCACGACGCTCTCTCGGTTTCGGCAGGGTTTTTTGTTATTCATATTAGGGGCGTTACTCGCGCTTGGCTTTGCACCTTTTTATATTTGGCCGATGGTTGCGATTAGCGTTTCGGGGTTTTACATCGCGCTACGCTGCGCACCTTCGCTTCGCCACGCCGCGCGTAGCGGATTTTTTTTCGGTTATGGCTTTTTTATCGCTGGTACCTATTGGATAAGTTACTCGCTGCTGGTGGATGCCAAAAGCTTTGGCTGGATGGTGCCGTTTGCAATTTTTGGCCTTAATGCCGTGTTAGCAATCTATTTTGTGCTGCTGGCAGTGATTGTGTTTGCTCTGCGCAGCAACCGCGAAGTCGTAAGCATGCTGTGCTTTATCATTGCTTGGGTGGCAATTGAATATGCCCGCAGCTATGGCATGTTCGGGTTTCCTTGGAATTTGCTTGGCTATAGCGTTGCATTTTCTGATCGTTTATCCCAAGCGGCGGCGCTTATTGGGGCGCAGGGGCTTACCATTCCTGTTCTCGTTTTTTCGCTTATTCCGGCATCCTTCCTGTTATCGTACCGCTACGCATGGCAGCACCTGATACTGGGGCTTGTGTTAGCAATTGGCATGTATGGTTATGGTATGTGGCGCATGCCAGAGCAGGCGGCGCTTTCCGATATGCGCGTCCGGGTAGTGCAACCCAATATTCCGCAAGAAATCAAATGGTCGCCCGAAGGCAAAATCGATACGATGCAGCGCTTAACGCAGCTTTCGCATATTCGTACCGATGGGGCGATACCTTCGGTGATTATCTGGCCGGAAACCGCGCTACCTTATGTGCTGGATGGAAGTGAAAACTGGAAACACATGTTAGCCTATCTGGTGCCGCCAGAAACCACCCTGATTACCGGTGCGCTACGTATTGGTAACAATGCAGAAAC
>JBILFK010000171.1:0-3345 GCA_044351685.1 Rickettsiales bacterium
CACGCGGTGGGCGTAAAAAAGCTCTGGCGGTAACACCACGTGCAGTGGCCGAACGCGAATATGCCGCGATTTTAAAACTAGGGGCTAAAATAGTGCTGTACGGCGAAGAAAATTATCCGCGCCTGCTGCAAACTATTCCCGATGCCCCACCACTGCTGATGGTGCTTGGCCACCCACATATTTGGCAAACACCCAATATTGTGGCCATGGTGGGCGCGCGCAATGCTTCAGCGAATGGCTGCGCATTCACGCGCAAATTAGCAACCGAACTCGGCAATAAACAGCATCTGGTGGTTTCTGGGCTGGCGCGCGGCATCGATACGCATGCACACACCGCATCGCTTGCCACCGGTACCGTGGCAGTGATTGCAGGCGGCATCGATACGATTTACCCGCCAGAAAACGAAAAACTCTACCGCGCCATCGCCGAAGCGGGCGCAGTTATTTCAGAGGCACCTTTTGGTTCGCAGCCTATCGCACGATCGTTTCCGGCGCGTAACCGCATTATTGCAGGCATGAGCGCCGGCACGTTGGTGGTGGAAGCTTCGCTGAAATCGGGTTCGCTGATTACCGCTCAATATGCGCTGGATTATGGCCGCGATGTGTTTGCTGTGCCCGGCTCGCCGATGGACCCGCGTGCCGCAGGCACCAACCATCTGATACGCGAAGGCGCGATTATGGTAGAATCGGCACAGGATATTTTGGGCAACCTGAATCCCCCGGGCAGCTTACCGTTGGCCGAACACAGTAATGGCGGTTTTGCAGAAGCACCCTTGAGCGCAACCGATGAAGCCATGTTACACGAAGCGCGTGAAGCTGTTTTGTTGGCGCTGAGCGCCGCGCCCACCACGATGGATGATGTTCTGGTTGCAACTGGGCTTTCTGCCCACTATGTGATGGCCGCATGTTTAGAACTCGAACTCGCCGGACGCATCATGCGCCATGCCGGTGCAAAAATAAGTCTGAAATTGGGAGAGCAGGATGAGTAAAGCAGTGGTGGTGGTTGAATCACCTGCGAAAGCGAAAACCATCAATAAGTATCTGGGCAGCGATTTTACCGTGCTTGCTTCGTATGGCCATGTGCGCGATTTGCCCTCAAAAGATGGTTCGGTAAAACCCGAAGAAGATTTCGCGATGCTGTACGAAGTCGATCCGGATTCAAAAAAACAACTCTCGGCAATTTCATCGGCTCTTAAAAATGCCGATACACTTTACTTGGCGACTGACCCCGACCGCGAGGGCGAAGCCATTTCATGGCATGTGCTTGAGGCGTTGAAAGAATCGAAATCTTACCCAAAAAAACTCGATGTGCACCGTATCGTATTCACTGAAATTACCAAGCGGGCTGTCACTGAAGCCGTCGCGAATCCACGCGATATTGATATGGATTTGGTGAATGCGCAACAGGCGCGTCGCGCGCTCGATTATTTGGTAGGGTTCAGCCTTTCGCCGGTGCTGTGGCGCAAACTTCCCGGCAGCCGTTCGGCGGGACGTGTGCAATCGGTAGCGCTGCGTTTGCTGTGCGAACGCGAAGCCGAAATCGAAGTGTTCGTTCCACAAGAATACTGGGATGTGCAGGTGCAACTTACCAACAGCAATAATCAAAATTTCAAAGCCCGCCTGATCGAATTTAACGGCGAGAAGCTTGAGAAATTTTCACTGAAAAATGCGGCGCAAGCTGAAGCGGTGCGTGCCACGCTTAGCACCTCGCAGTTTCATGTCAAAAGCATCACGCCCAAAACATTGCGTAGGCAGCCATTTGGCCCCTTCTCCACTTCCACTTTACAAATGGAAGCCTCGCGTAAATTAGGTTTCGGCGCAAAAAAAACCATGCAGGTTGCGCAGAAACTGTATGAGGCGGGGCTTATCACCTATATGCGAACCGATGGTATTACCGTATCGCAGGAGGCCATTTCCGAAGCGCGCAATTATATCGGCAAAGAATATGGTGCAAACTATGTTCCCTCCTCGGCACGCCAATATAAAACCAAAACCAAAAACGCGCAGGAAGCACACGAGGCCATTCGCCCGACCGATCTTTCGCGTACGCCCGATGCTGCGGCACGCGAACTGGAAAGCGATGGCGCACGCCTGTATGAACTGATCTGGAAGCGCATGCTCGCCAGCCAAATGGAAGCAGCAGTCTACGATCAGCTTGCCGTAGATATTGTCGATGGCGCACGCAACACGCTGCGCGCCAATGGCTCGGTGCTGAAGTTCGATGGGTTTTTAAGCCTCTATCAGGAAACCCGTGAAGAAGATGATGTATCTGGCGGTGATGACGACGATACTGAAAATTCGCAGCGCCTTCCCGCATTAAGTGAAGGCGAAAAACTGGCCGCCCGCAGCGTTGACCCTGCGCAACATTTCACGCAGGCACCGCCACGCTATTCGGAAGCAACGCTTGTAAAACGCCTTGAAGAATTAGGCATTGGTCGCCCTTCAACCTTCGCCAGTATCATCACCGTGCTGGTTGATCGTGGCTATGCCTCGCTTGATAAACGCCGCTTTGTGGCTAACCCGCTTGGCCGTATTGTGACCGCATTCCTGATGACATTCTTCAACCGCTATGTTGCCTATGATTTTACCGCCGAGATGGAAGAGCGCCTCGATTTAATTGCCGATGGCGAAAAAAACTGGAAGCAGGAGCTGCGCGAATTCTGGGATCCGTTCTCGATAAAAATCGAGGAAAGCAAAAAACTCACCATCACCGATGTGCTCAACGAAGTCGATAAGCTGCTGGAGCCCTATATTTTTGGCGTTGGCGAAGCGGCAACAAAAGCGCGTGTGTGCCCCAAATGTTCGGTGGGTTCGCTTTCACTGAAAACCGGTAAATTCGGTGCTTTTGTGGGTTGCAGTAACTATCCGGATTGCAACTACACTAAACAAATCATGGTATCGGGCGAAGGTGAAAATGCCGGCACCGATAGTAGCGGCGGCGAATTCCCCCGCGATTTAGGTACCGACCCAAAAACAGGGGAACCGATTACGCTGCGCAAAGGCCCTTACGGTATTTATGTGCAGCTGAGTGAGGGCAAAACCGCCAAACGTTCGGGCCTGCCCAAGGGGGTAGATGCTGCTACTGTCGATTTAGCGAAAGCACTTTCGATGCTGGCGTTGCCGCGCGAAGTGGGTCTGCACCCAGAAACCGGCGAGATGATTCAGGCAGGCATTGGGCGCTTTGGGCCTTATCTGCTGCACCAGAAGAAATATACCACCATCCCGAAAGATGACGATGTACTAACGATTGGCATGAACCGCGCCGTAACGGTGATTGCCGAAGCCGCTAACCGCAAACCCGGCGCATCGGCAGTGGAAGTTCTGCGCGATTTGGGTAAACACCCC
>JBILFK010000172.1:0-3327 GCA_044351685.1 Rickettsiales bacterium
GTACGCTGTGATACGAAATTGGATGCTTGGGCTTATAATTGCTGGTGTTGCACCCTATGCATCCGCACAAACGGCTGCCAATTTCACGTCGCTGCATCGGGTGGATTGTATCGCGGTTACGGCAGTAAAAAATATTTATACGCCTGGCGATCTATATCCTGCCGTGGTGCGCTGCATTGAGGCTAAACGTTACCCTGAATCGGCGGCATTGTTTATGATTGCAGGTACCTATGGTGCATTCGATAAAGCCCGTGTTGCCGATAGCACGGCGCATGAAGCAACGCAGTTGCTGATTCTACAAACCATTCGCCCACTCGATGCAGAAAAGAAAAAGCAGTGGCAGAACGCCATGGCAGAAGCAACGGCAGCGGGAAGCAAGAAGCAGGCTGAAATTTGTAAGGCTATTGCCGCGATCGGCATGCCGAAATATTATCCCACCTACATGATTCAACACGGCATACAGGCATCGCTTAAAAATGCCACTCCGCCGCTGGTATCGCCGTTTGATTCAAAGGCGGCATGGAATTCAGCGCTTACTTCGTATTTGCGCTGTTCTTTGTAATACGGTGCGTTGATTTGGAAATAATGGAAAGCACCATATTATTTGGCGCCCAAACAAAGCAAATTTAAGCAATTACAGGGTGATAATGGGTTGCGGGACCATGCAAAAATATGCGCGGCTGTCATCAAACTGTCATGTGTCTCAGGTAGAATGACATGAGTAGAACTAGGATTTTATGGCCCCACCAGAAGTACAGGAAACGCCTCAAAGCACGCCGCGCATCGTTGCGTATGGCGATTCGATTGCCGTGGGCATTAATGGCAGAAGTCAGCCTGGTACCCCGCCCTTGGCCTTAGGCGGCACCGGATTACACAATAACGATTTGCCATTGCCTGCTGGAATCGAAAATGGCGATTCGGTCATTGTTTCTGTCGGTTGGAATGATACAGGCTTTGCCGCAGGCAACCCGAGTGATTACACACAGCGCGTCCGCGTGATGATTCAGGATATCAAACGCGAAAACGGTGGCGCACCCATAGTGTTGCTTGGGCTCGAGCAAGGTACGGGCTATGATGGCGGTGTCTATTCGGATGGTACCCTTATTTCGGGTGCGCGCATCCGCGCAACGAATGCAGCACTGCAAGCTGCGGCCGAAGCGGAAGGCATTGCCTTCTTAACTCCCAATACAGCAGGAATTGCAGGTGCAAGATCAGCAACGAATCGGGAAAGTCTGCATTATAATCCTGACGGTTATGCTTTGATTCGTTCGCAAGCAAGTAATCGCCTGAGTTATGCCCCCACAACCACAACGCCACCACTTAATGCAAGTCGTGATGGAGTTAGCCGGGTAGAAACTGAAACGGCTGCAGATGCTAGAGCTCGTAATATATCGCGCGAGCAGGCAATCCGCGATCGATATGCCAACACTGATGAAGATTTGTTGCGCGAATTTTTTGCGAATCTTTACGATAATGAAGCATTAACGAGCAACCCATTTGGGTTGTTGTTGCTTGGCATAATTGGCGCGTTGTTAGGGTATGATATTGGCGCTAATCGTCGTGCGCCGGAAACCGGCGATGCAGTGGGTGCCGAAGCAAGTGCGGATGGCGTATCGCCACCCACTACACGTGTTGAACGACGTGATAGACCTGAAGTTAATCCATCTGGCGGTCCAAATTACGTTGTTGGTAGTACACCAAATTTTGGCGCAGGCCTACAAGTGCGCCGCGATACCATTATTAGAGATGAAGAAATAGGCGATATTGCTAGGCAAACTGGAATGTCGGAGGCAAATGTTATTAAGGCGGCGCGCCGATCAGCGGTTGCGTTGAATACCATGCACCCGCAAATGCGCGCTGCCGTTACCGAGCAAGTGCGCGCCATGTTCCTTGCAGGCCACCCAGTGGTGGTAACGGAATGTTTCCGCTCGAACGAAGAGCAAGAAAGGCTTTATGCGCAAGGCCGCACCACAGGTGGTGATATTGTTACACACGCGCGCGGGGGTAGTTCATTCCACAATTATGGTTTGGCATGCGATATTGTGCCTGTTGATATCAATGGTTCGCCGGTGTGGCGCACGGGTGTAAATGGCACCAGCTTCGAAACGATTCGTGGATATATGCGCAATGCAGGTGTGCGCACGATTGGTGATTGGGATAAACCGCACTATGAAATGCCTATCTCGATGCGCGCATTACGCCAACTTCCTGATCGCGATAATGATGGATACCGTGATTTACCAAATATCCCTGCGCAATGGGCGGCAGCGAATTCCCGCGCTGGTGTAAGTTCTACAGCCGTTGCAGGCGCATCGCCTTCCCCTGCTGCGCCTGTATCAACAGATTCTCCTAATATATTACTTACTGCGCTGCCTGCCGATGTGCGTACAGCTATTGCGAGTTCTTTACGTGGCTTGAATACGAACAACGATAACAAAATCACGATTGCCGAGTTTGTTAGTGGCCTATCGAATCGGCAGTCTGCTAGCAATTCTCGCCCAGTTTTCGCAGTAGCTTAAGTTTAAGCTTTGCTGCGCTGCACATAGACAGCGCCGGAATTTCCCCTAATATCGCGTCGCATTCATATTAGGGCGCATTATGGCTTCCATCTTCGATCAGCATCTGGAACGTAACCCGGCCAATTTTATGCCGCTGACGCCGCTTGGATTTTTTTCGCGTTCGGCGGAAGTATTTCCGAACCGCGTGGCAATTATTGATGGCGCTCGCAGCCTTACCTGGGGCGAAACCTATGCGCGTTGCCGAAAACTGGCCGATGCGCTGCGCAAGCGCGGCATTGGCAAAGGCCATACGGTTTCGATTTTATCGCTAAATAACACGGCGCATTTGGAAGTGTATTTTGCCGTGCCAATGGCAGGCGCGGTGATTAACCCGCTTAACACTCGGCTGGATGCGGCGATGATTGCTTTTATGCTCGAGCATTCGGAAACAAAATTACTTATCGTTGATCAGCCATTTCATAGCGTGATACGCGAAGCGCTGGCGCGCATGAAATCGCCACCCACGATGATTGATATATTGCCCGCGGAAGGCGGTGGAACCACTATCGGCATCAGCGATTATGAGAGCCTTATCAACGAAGGGGATGCAACCAGCGCGTGGCATTGGCCAGACGATGAATGGGATGCGATTTCGCTGAACTACACCAGCGGCACCACCGGCGACCCGAAAGGCGTGGTGTATAGCCACCGTGGCGCGTATCTGAATGCGCTTGGTAATGCGGTGGCTTGGAATATGCCGCAATTCCCCACCTATCTTTGGACGCTTCCCATGTTTCACGCTAGTGGCTGGGTGTTTCCGTGGACGTTG
>JBILFK010000037.1:0-10862 GCA_044351685.1 Rickettsiales bacterium
GGCTGGGCAAGTCGTTGCGCGTGACATTCGCCCGCATGATACGGTACAGGGGAATCTGTTCACGGCTGCCCCCGCCATTATGCGTTAATCAACATTTATAACAGGGATATATGGACGCTTCTCTTCTTTCACGCATCAACGGCGAATGGCTGCAAACCCATTTTAAATCGAATGACGCAATTAATGCCCAAACAAAAAGCTTTTTCGATGTTGCCAAACGCAGTTTACGCAGCATGGAACTTGCCAGCCAAATGAGCGATTTGGTAGGCTGGAAATTTCATGCCAGCGCGATTAAAATCGCCGCAACAAAAATTACTGCACGCCGCATTGTCAGCCTGTGCGAAGAAGCGGAATCGATGTTGTCGCTTAGCGCAACCGATGGCACGTCTCTCATTTACCATTTCGAAAAAGAACTGGTTATTTTGCGCCACGAGCTCGACCAACTGGTTGCGGCTTAAATCACCTCAATCATCACGATGGCGGTTGCCGTGGGGTAATCATCGGAAAGTGTCAGGTGTATCTGGGCTTTTTCCTGTGCTGCGTGCTTCTCCAACCATAATTTGGCATTGCCGTGCAGCTGAATGGTGGGCTTACCACTAAGTAAATTCACCACTTCAATATCCCGCCAATGTATGCCGTTTGCAATACCGGTGCCCATAGCTTTGGCGCAGGCTTCTTTCGCGGCAAAGCGTTTGGCATAACTGCTGGCACGTGAATTGTTTTTGCCGCTTTCGCTGCGCTTGTGGGCGCGCGCCTGCTCGGCCTGCGTGAATACGCGGTTTTCAAAACGATCGCCAAAACGCTTCAGCGAAGCCTCTATGCGCCGAATATCAATTTGGTCGTGGCCGATACCTAAAATCATGCACGCGCCTCATCCATGATGCGACGCATCGTGCGAATCGCATCGGCAAGCCCTGTAAACACGGCCTCACCCACTAAAAAATGCCCAATATTGAGCTCTACAATCTCTGCTATGGCGGCAATCGGCGCAACATTTTCAAAATTCAGCCCATGCCCTGCATGCACCTCAAGCCCAATCGATGCTGCCAGCGCCACTGAATGCTGAATATTTTTTAATTCTTCCTTGAATTCTGAACCCTGAATTTCGAACTCGGCATAATTTCCTGTATGCAACTCCACCACCTGTGCGCCAATGGCCTTTGAGGCGCGAATTTGCGCTTCTACCGGCGCAACAAACATCGAAACACGAATGCCCAAAGCCACAAGCGGGGCAATATACTCACGCAAATAGGCGACATTACCAGCCACATCCAGTCCGCCTTCGGTCGTGCGTTCCTCGCGTTTTTCAGGCACCAAACACACCGCATGCGGTTTAATTTCAAGCGCCATGGCATGCATTTCTGCGGTGGCGGCCATTTCAAAATTCAGGGGCAAGGCCACTTCATGCCGAAGCCGGCGAATATCGCCGTCGCGGATATGCCGCCTATCTTCGCGCAAATGCGCGGTAATGCCATCGGCACCCGCTTCTTTCGCAAGCAGCGCAGCGCGCACAGGGCATGGGTGCGCCCCACCGCGTGCATTGCGCAGGGTGGCCACATGGTCGATATTCACGCCGAGTCGCAGTGTGTTGTTCATATTGTCGGTGTAGCGGTTCTGTTTCCCCGTGTCACCCCGACTTTCGCAGAACCGTCGGGTTCTATTATTACTCTACCGCTCTATCGCAAGAATGGTTCCCGACGTTGCTTCGCAAGTCGGAATGACGCCCAACAAAGAAAAAGCCCGCCTGTGAGGGCGGGCTTGGTTGCTTTTGTTAGAGACGAAATTCTGAATATTAGGCTAAACCCTGCCCAGCAGCGGCGCCCAAGCCTTGTTGTTGAATGGATGCTGCGCGCTCGCCCGGGCCACTATTGCCCGAACCCGCGACAAACATCGCCGTAATTGCTGCAACACCACCACCAAGCATCGCTAAACGCGAGCCGCGGAATTTGCCTAGTTCTTTGCCCTCTTTTGCCAATTCGGCAACAGTTTTACCGGATTTGGTGGCTTCTTTTGCGAGCGCTTCTTCGCTCCAACGAAGAAAGCCCGTTGCTTTTTTAAACAACTCACCACCTTTAGCAGCTTCGCCCGTGCTACGTTTTGCAATAGCAGCGGCACCAGCTTCAAGATCCTTTGCCATTTCTGGAAATTGTTTAACAACACCGGCACGCTCTACTTCACCAAGTTCCGAGAACAATGCGGCACCGTTCTCGCCTTTCAGCAGTTTTTCTAATGCAGCAGGATCACTGATTTTACCGGATTTTCCAATCAAACCACGTACCTGTTTGATTTCTGCCTGGAACGTTTCGATAATTTTATCGACACCTGAAGCCTCGGCAATAGCTCGCTGCGCAGGCGAAAGCCCCTCAAGGATCTCTGCACCTTTGCTTGAGCGGAAAAGATTTTTGAAGTCACCGACCTTTTCTTTAGGAAGCGTAAAGCCATGTTCGGCGCTGTAGGTAAACATGCCGTGCGCAGCTTTAATGCCCGATGAGATATGACGTGATTCTTCGAGCGCTTGTGCAAATGGTACGCCGCCTACTCTTAAACCTTTAATTTCACCTAATTTTTCAAGGGTCGTACTATCAAGTGTATGTAAATTTTTGAGCGCACCTGGCTTCTGAAGTACGTCTTGAACGGCGCCACGTACAGCAGAGGGTGATTTTTGCTTAAGCGCAGCTGCAATATCTTTACTTAAAACCTCAACAGCCGCAAGCTCACGAGCTGCTTTTGCAGCAACCTCAGCGGCATCGTATCCGTGCGCTTTCAGCGCCTTCAGAACTTCAGCGCCTGCTTCATCTTTACTATATGCTGCAATCACCGCAGGGCCATTAGGACCACGAACGATTTCATCGAATCCTTTAAAGTCTTTTGCGACTTCTTCAACGCTGGTGAATTTCTTGATTGCCTCTAGACCTTTAATCACACCTTCAGCATCCTTTAGCAGCTTAATAACTCTGGTATCTTGCTCCAGAAGGCCAACCAGAAGCTTGCCGTGCCCCTCCATGCCCTCCAACTCTTTCATGATCTCTTTAAGATGCGGAGCATTATCCGGGTGTTGAAGAATTTTTACGATTTGCTCATAGTTTGATTTAATTTTGCTAAGGTCAACATGCTCACCTGTGGTCACCAGACCTTTTATTTCAGCTACAGCTTTTTCACTTTGCGATAATTCAGCTACTGTTGCTGGCGCTGGCGCTGGCGTTGGCGCTGGCGTTGGCGCTGGCGGTGTCGCTGCACTTACTCGTGCAGCATGAGCATCCGCTGCGGCAGTGACTGCTTCGCCATGAGGCTTGTAAGCTAAGGATTCTTTTAGCGTCCGTTCAAAGTGCTCTGGATGCGCTTCACGCAAATCGTGCAAAATCTTTTGATCCGCTTCAGAGATCTCGCCACCCTTTTCAAGAATAGCTGCGATTTCCGATGACACGGCGGTAAAATCTTTAGGTGCTTCTGTACTCATAACGAGTCTCCCTTATTTCCTCGTTTATACCGCATCTAAATGAATCTGTGTGTGAAGGTTTTGTGAAGACAGCAGGTTACGGGGTTCACATCGCAAAAAAACCAGGCATTTCTGTCAGTTTTTTGAAAAAACGATTTTTTTGAAAAAAATGAAAATTTGGTTTTACGGCATGCCATTTGGCGTAAAATACGTGCTGGATTCCCCCAAACGTCACCCCAACTTTTCATAAAAAACGTCGGGGTCTATTATTGCTTTACTGCATTATTGCGAGAATGGTTCCCGACGTTGCTTTGCAAGTCGGGATGACACGCATGACTTATAACAATGAGATTACAACCGCTCTACGGCCTGCACCACTTCTTTGGCGCGCAGCGAAGCCAGGATATTCGCCAGATGGCGGGCGTTTTTAACTTCCAGATCAATCAGCAGTTCAAAGAAATCGGTGCTGCGATTGGTGATTTTCAGGTTGCTGATATTGCCTTCATCCTTCGCAATCACATTAGCTACCGTGGCAAGCGATGCGGTTTCGTGGCTCAGTGTCATTTTTACGCGGCTGATAAAGGTTTCATCCGGCCCGGCGGAAGCATCCCACGCCACATCGAGCCAGCGCTCGGGTGAATCGGCAAAGTTTTCAAGCGTTTCACAATCCAGCGTATGGATGGCAACGCCCTTACCGGTAGCCACAATGCCCACAATTTTATCACCCGGTATCGGGTGGCAGCACCCCGCAAAGTGAATAGCCATGCCGGGAATAAGCCCTTTAATGGGCATGGGCACAGATTTTTTGGTCGATTTCTTGCGCAGTTTGGCAATGCTGAAGGGGTTTTGCACCCCAGCATCTTCGGATTTGCGCGTGTGGAATACCGCATCGAACACCTGATTGCGGTTGATCATGCCCTCGCCCACCTCGGCATAAAGGTCGGCGGTTTCTTTCTTTTTGAACACGGCAAGCGCCGGTTCGAGCATTTTATCGGTTAAATCGTAACCTTCCTGCTTAAAGGTTTTTTGCAAAATGGCTTTGCCCAGCGCCAGATATTCATCGTGCTGCTGGGTACGCATGAATTTGCGAATTTCTGATTTGGCTTTGCCGGTGACCACAAACCGTTCCCAAGTGGGGCTGGGGGTTTGCGTTTTAGCCGTAATAATTTCTACCTGGTCGCCGTTTTTCAGCTCGTGCTTCAGGGGCACGATACGGCCATTCACCTTGGCCCCCACGCAGGTAAACCCCACGCCCGAATGCACAGCAAAGGCAAAATCCACGGGTGTGCCAGCACGTGGCAGCGCAATAATATCGCCCTTCGGGGTAAAGCAAAACACCTGATCGTGATACATTTCGAGCTTGGTGTTCTCTAAAAATTCTTCGGCACCTTCTGATTGCTCGAGAATTTCAATCAGCTCGCGCACCCAGCGATATTGCATGCCATGCGTGCTTGCTGCATTATTTTGCTGTTTATAACCCCAGTGGGCAGCAATCCCGTATTCGGCGATTTCGTGCATTTCGTAGCTGCGTATCTGAATTTCGATGCGCTGCTGGTTGGGGCCAATGACGGCCGTGTGAATGGACTGGTAGCCGTTGACTTTTGGTGTTGAGATATAATCTTTGAAATGGCCGGGAATCGTGTGGTATTTTTCGTGAATCAGGCCCAGAATCTGGTAGCATTCCCCTACCGTTTTCGCCATCACCCGAAACGCCACAATATCGGCTAATTGCTCAAAGCTCACGCCTTTCGATTCCATTTTTTTCCAAATGGAATAGGGTTTTTTCTCGCGTCCATACACCCGCGCGCCTTCAATACCCGCGCCCTCTATCAGCTCGCGCAGAATATCTTCTACGCGTTGCACTTGGTTTTGGCCTTGCTGGCGCAAGAAATCGAGTCGCTTCACAATCGATTCCCGCGCTTCGGGGAAAAGCTCGCGGAAGGCTAAATCTTGCAATTCTTCTTTAATACGACGCATGCCAATGCGCTCGGCGAGTGCAGCATAAATTTCGATGGTTTCGCGGGCAATACGCTGCCTTTTCTCAGGCTTCACAATATGGTCGAGGGTTTCCATATTGTGTAAACGGTCGGCCAGCTTCACCAGCAACACCCGCAAATCCTGCGACATGGCAATCACCAGTTTGCGAAAATTTTCGGCCTGTTTGGTGGATTCCGATTTAATTTCCAGCCGATTCAGCTTGGTAACGCCATCCACCAAATTGCGGATTTCTTCGCCAAACAGACTCTCGATTTCATCGAGCGTGGCGTCGGTGTCTTCGACGGTATCGTGCAGAAGCGCAGTGATAATCGAGGCGGCATCGAGCTTGTATTGCGTTAATTTATAAGCAACTTCAATAGGATGCGATATATACGGGTCACCCGAAGCGCGCTTCTGGTTGCCGTGTTTTTGCATAGCGTACACATAGGCGCGGTTAATCGCGTCTTCGTCCACATCGGGATCGTACGATTTTATTTTTTCAACGAGTTCAAGCTGGCGTATCACACTAAGTAATATAGCGTGTGTTGCGAGTCGTTACTAGTGCTTAGATGGCTTCTAGTCTTCGACTTCGATGTTTTCTTCAACGAATGACATCCCTGCCGATGGTTGTTCCATCAGGTATTGGTTGGTATCGCTGAAAGCATCCTGCAGTTCACGTGCCGAAGACGAATAGATGTTCGATACTTCATCATCTTCCACATGATCGTTCGGATCAAAGCCCTGACGCTTCTGGAAATGCGCCACGATTTCTTCCTGAACCAGTTTGAAATCAATGGTTTTATCGGCGATTTCACGCAGGGAAACTACGGCATCCTTATCGTTATCACGGTCAATCGTCAGTGGCATACCAGAAGAAATCTGCTTCGCGCGCTGGGCAGCGGTGATCACCAAATCAAAGCGGTTGGGGATGTTTAGAATGCAATCTTCAACGGTAACGCGTGCCATGGGTCGTCCTTTCTGTTGCATCCGAAATTTTCTTCTGAAAATTTCATGATGCGCCGCTTCGCGGGCTGATGGCTCGCAGGGTCTGCTGACCCTGCATGGCGCATTGCCACACTTCGGCATAGTGAATTGGGAGCGTTCGGTTAGCGTATTTACTTGCGCTTGGCAAGAAAAACTCTATTTTTTCACCGATAACTCATAACCACACGCCAAAATCTATGCAGCCACAGGCCACCAAACTTAGCAAACCCGAATGGATCCGCGTGAAAGCGCCGCAATCGCAGGGTTATATCGCCACGCGCGACCTGATGCGTCAAAATAAGCTGAACACCGTGTGCGAAGAAGCTGCCTGCCCTAATATCGGTGAATGCTGGAGCAAGGGGCATGCAACGGTGATGATTCTTGGTTCGGTGTGCACGCGTGCCTGCGCATTTTGTAATATCGATACGGGTGTTCCCGATAAACTCGACCAGCACGAGCCGGAAAATCTGGCGATGGCGGTTTCCAAGCTTAATCTCAAGCATGTGGTCATCACTTCGGTAGACCGCGACGATTTGGAAGATGGCGGCGCAGGCCATTTTGCCAAATGCATCGAATATATTCGTACCACCTCGCCCGACACCACCATCGAAGTGCTCACCCCTGATTTCCTGCGCAAAGAGCATGGCATTGGCATTGTGGTGAAAGCGCGCCCCGATGTGTATAACCACAATATCGAAACCGTGCCGAGGCTTTATAAAACCATTCGCCCAGGCGCACGCTATTTCAATTCACTGCATTTGCTGAAAACAGTGAAAGAACAAGACCCTACGATTTTCACAAAATCTGGCCTGATGGTCGGGCTTGGCGAAAGCAAAGACGAAGTGCTGCAGGTGATGGATGATTTACGTTCCGCTGATGTAGATTTCATCACCATTGGTCAATATTTGCAGCCTACCCCGCGCCATGCACCAGTAGATAGATTCGTTACGCCCGATGAATTTGAATATTATGCCCGCGTTGCAGCCACCAAAGGCTTTCTCATGGTTTCTTCGTCACCGCTGACGCGTTCATCGTATCATGCCGACGAAGATTTTGCCGTGATGCGCGATAGGCGCGTAGCAAATATTCAGGCAGCTATGGCATCGGCAGAATAATACATGCCTACTTATTCGGAAATTCGCCCCTCGCCGTATAAGCCTGAGCAGCTTTTTCAAATGGTGATGGATATCGAACGCTATCCGCAATTTTTGCCGTGGTGTCGGGCGGCACGTATTTTAGAACAAACGCCGGAATTTATGGTGGGCGAGCTGGTGGTAAGCTTCAAACAACTCACCGAGCGTTATACCTCGAAAATCACCCCCATACGCGGCGGAAGAATTCCGGAAATTCATGTAGAACTGGTGCGCGGTCCTTTCAAAAAACTGAGCAATCACTGGAAATTCGAACCACGCGACGATGGCGGCAGCAATATCCATTTTTTCATTGAGTTTGAATTTAAAACAAAACTGCTCGATCACTTGATTGGCGCATTTTTTGGCAAAGCACAGGAAAAAATGGTGCACGCCTTCACCGATCGTGCCGATAAACTTTATGGCTGGGATACGTGCTAGATTTTTATACCATACAGTGCTAACCCTGCCCCATTCTTTTACTTCACGCGACCCTTCAGGAGTATTTCCATGTTCAACCTTCGTATGATTGCTACCACTTTCTGCGTCAGCGCGTTTGCTTTTCACGCTTCAGCGCAAATGCCACAACCCACAGCCCCCATGCCAACGGTTGCACCTTCTGAAATGTCGGCAGGCGTAGGTGCAGGCGGTGGCGGTGCGCGCCTTAGCCCTGCTGAACGCCAACAGCGCCACATGCAGATGCGCGAAAAATTCCGTAATGCCAGCCCCGAAGAACGCGCCGCCATGAAAGCAAAAATGCAGGAACGCTTCCAGAACTTGCCGCCCGAGCGTCAGGAAAAAATCAAAGCGCGCCGTGAGCAATTTCAGCAAAAGCGTGAAGCATGGAAAAACGCTTCGCCCGAACAGCGCCAGGAAATGAAAGCCAGCGCAAAAGAACGTTTTCAAAGCCTGCCGCCCGAGCGTCAACAGCAAATCCGTGATCGTCGCGAGCAGTTTCGTGGCATGCGCCAAGAACGTCGTGGTGCAGCAGGCGCACCAACGGCTCCCGCAGCGGGGCAATAATCCATCGTTTTATAAAAGCGCTTTTTTCGGCCGCGCGTAGCAGGGCATATGCAACATATCGATCTTAGCAACAAACGTGTTATCACGGGCATTAAGCCTACTGGCACCCCTCATCTGGGGAATTTGGTGGGGGCTATTCAGCCAATTATCGATATGGCACGCATTGCCAAAGAAACCTATGTGTTTATTGCCGATCTGCACGCGCTGAATGCCATACGCGACCCGCAAAAACTGAATGCTTACACACGTGAAATTGCCGCAAGCTATATTGCACTTGGGCTAGATACCGAGCGCGCAACGTTTTTCCGGCAATCGGATATTCTCGAAGTAACCACGCTTTCTAGCTTACTTACCAATGTTACCCCGAAGGGCCACATGAACCGCAGCCACGCCTATAAAGCACGTTTGCAGGAAAATACCGCTGAAGGGCGCGACGTGGATGATGGCGTGAATATGGGGCTGTTTAATTACCCTATCCTCATGGCCGCCGATATTTTGCTTTACGATGCCGATATTGTGCCCGTGGGCGCCGACCAAAAACAACATGTCGAAATTGCCCGCGATATTGCTGGCAGCTTTAATGCGCTTTATGGCGAGGGCATTCTCACTGCCCCCTTACCGGTTATCGAGGAAGCGCGTGGAGCTATTCCCGGCCTTGATGGCCGCAAAATGAGCAAAAGCTACGATAATATTGTGCCCATTTTTGCTTCGTCCAAAGAACTGCGCAAAGCGGCGATGGCAATTAAAACTGATTCGCGCCTGCCCGAAGAACCAAAAAACCCTGAAGATATTATCGTGTACCATATCTACAAAGCGTTCGCCACGCCCGAGCAAACCGCCGCGATGCACCAGCAATTCACTGCGGGTGGGCTTGGCTATGGCACAGCCAAACAAATGCTATTCGAACTTCTGGAAAGTATATTGGCCCCCGCGCGCGAGCGTTATAGCACATTGATGGCAGGCACCGAACTTGATGCATTGTTGGCCAAAGGCGCCGAAAAAGCGCGTATCCCCGCCAAGAAAAAACTCGCACAGGTAATGCACGCCATGCTTGGGCGTTAAGCTGCTACCTAATTACTTAGATGCCGTTACAAAATAAGTGGGAATCGGCGTTTCGTTCGCGCCGTAACGGCTAGTTTCGCTGCGCTTCAGTGTTTTCAATGTAAGGTGATACCGTTCCAATAACGCTGCGATATCCGCCTGCTGCATGCCGTAAAGCTTCATGCCGCGTGCGGCTTCACACTCTTCCACCATACTAAAAAACAGCACGCCACGCGCAGTAAGTGCAGAAACTAGCGTGCCGAAGCAATGTTCGAACGCCGCAGTTTCCAAAAAAAACAAACTCGCGAACGACCAAATACCATCGTAGCGATGCGTGGGCTCAAAATCTTCAAAGCGCGCAGCAATTTTTTCGCCGCGCCAAGTGGGTGGCAACAATGTTGCATGCTCAATATGCTGATCAAGTACATCGACCGTGATATCGGGCCTGTCGCGCATAAACGCGGCTGCCCAGCGGCCAGAACCAGCGCCAAAATCCAGCACTCTTCCCGCTCGCGGAATAGCGCTTAAAAACGCCGTTACTTTTGCAGATTCCGGAATAGCCGCTGTGCGCGCATAATAGCGCTGCCAGTTGGGTGGGTGCATTTCATCATCGAGCGGCATGGCATTATCCTAACCATGCAGGGCGATAACATGCCAGAATAAAGAGAAAAGGCTAAGCCTGAATAGTCGGAGCAGGCTCGGTTCTTGTTCTTGGTCTTGCATCAGCAACCTGTGTTGGCCCACCATTGGGTGACCCATTTGGACCGGCTTCCCTTCCGGTTGCAAAAATATCTCTGAAATTACCATTTCCGCTAAAGAGAGCATTAAGAATCGCCAATAACGCCTCCCCTATTCCGTCTACCGACGCCGAAACGGGCGTTACTGGATCTCGTGAAGTTGCATCGGCCAATGGCACCACAGGGCGATCGGTTGCGGTAGGCTGCCCATTATCCCCACCTGTCGTCGAAAGAGGTGGTGTTGCAGCAGCATACGTACTCCCCGGCGTAGCAGAGCCTGCTGGATCAACTGCCGTTGGCGCAGCCGACGATGCTCCTCGCCTTATTCCAGAATATCGTTCCATTAGCCCAGCGGCTTGAGGGAATGGCCCCTCATCACTCAGATATCGCGATAAAGCGGGATCAGCGAGCACATCATACACTGAACGCCTTTGCCCGTTCACATACACCCATTCCGAAACAAGGCGAACACCATGGCTATAATCCGCATACTCTGCACCATGAACAAGACTTAAAGGCTGAATCGGACGCCCA
>JBILFK010000173.1:0-3301 GCA_044351685.1 Rickettsiales bacterium
GTTCAGTACAAACACCAGACAAATCGCGGTAAGTGTAAAAAAGTTGGCAACGATGGTGCTTTGCATACCAACGGTTGCTTCAAAAATACTGGCAACCGCCAGTGATGCTTGGTTCGCAATTATGGTTCCGGCGACATGCATGGCAGAAATGAGCATGCGTGCAATTAACCCAAAAAACACTCCCACCAATATTTCGCTGATAAGCAGCAACCCAAGCGCCAGGCCGTTGCTTGCGATGGCTGGCATAGAGGCTTCCATCAGTGGTGTTAGCATGGCGCTGATGGTAAGCGCGAGCAGCAAGCGTATGCGCGGCATCACGTAGGCATCACCAAACCCCGGAAGTACCATTAAACATGCTCCGAATCGGCAGAAAAGTATTAGGAACGTGTAAAGCTGCGAAAGTACAAAATGTTCCAGCAGGTTAATGGTCACCCGTTACTCCATGGTGGCGATGCGCGCGAACAGGTCGTCGCTGAAATCCACGAGTGTCTGTAGCATAAAAGGAAACGCCAAAGTCATCACGAACAGCATGGCGAGCAACTTAGGTACAAAGGTCAGGGTCATTTCCTGAATCTGGGTAAGCGCCTGAAACAGCGAAACCGCTAAACCTACAATCAGCGCAGTGAGCATCATGGGGGCACCAGTGATCACAAGTACCCAAATCGCCTCGCGGGTTACATCGATTACTTCCACTGCTTCCATCGGTACCTCTCTATGGTCAGGTTGTAGATACCACGCGCAGCGGATTGGGCAACTAGATAGGCATTTTAATGATATCTTGATACGCGTTAATCACGCGATCGCGAATGGATACTACCGTGTTCAGCGCTAATTCGGCGTTGGAAACAGCGGTAACAACATCGGTAAGGTCGGCCTTGCCAGCCAGCCCCTTCATCGACATCGATTCACCTTGATATGCGGTGTTGCGGGCTGTTTGCAGCGATTCGCCCACCAGCTCGCTGAACGTTGGGCCCACATTTTGCGCGGGGTTGCTAGATTCTGCTGCGTTGGTTTGCGAAACAATCTTTTCGGCCGCTTTCAGGGCATCACGGTATGCGCTGGTAGCCTGACTTACGCGAATATCATTCATAGATGCCCCTTTAACAACTGTGTAACAATTTAGCCTTAGCGTAGCAAGTTAAGTGTTTGCCCAATCATCGATTTCGATGATTCAATCACGTTGAGGTTGGCTTCGTAGCCACGGCGCGCTTCGCGCATATCCATCATTTCTACCATCGAGTTCACATTCGGCATGCTTACATAGCCTTCCGCGTTGGCGGCGGGGTGGGTGGGATCATATTTTTGTGGAAACGGTGAAGGGTCGGTGCCGATGCGGCGGCTTTTTACGAGTTCCAGATTTTCTTTGCGATTCAGCACTGAATCAAAGGCGATCGTTTTACGGCGATAGGGCTCTTCGCCGGGGCGTGTGCCCGTGGATTCGGCATTGGCGATGTTTTGCGAAACGACCTTTAGGCGATCGGATTGTGCCTTCATGCCAGCGGCGGAAATTTTCATCGTATCAAACATATTCATAGCGAACTCCTAGAGAAGTTTAACGTGCGCCAACTGCCGCAGTACGGTACATGCCCGTATATTTGCGCAGCAGGTTGGTGGTAAGCTGGTATTGTGAGTTATTCTCTGAAACTTTTGCCATCTGTTCTTCCAATGAAACCGAGTTACCTTGCGGAGTGGTTTCATAGGTTTTACGAGTTTTTTCATCACGGTGGGGGCCTGCCAACACATTCGTGCTTGGTTGGTGCGCCTTTGAGGTGGCAGCCAGTGGCAGCTTGTGTTGCTGCCGTTGCACCAAATCTTCAAACTTCACAGGCTTTAAATCTTGCGCCTGATAACCGGGCGAATCGATGTTGGCGATGTTCTGCGATAACACGACCTGCCGCTGCGACTGGTAACGCATTTGTGCGCCCATGAGCTGCATGATTGAGGCGTTGCTAAAATCCATAGTGCATTCTCCTAGTGGCATTCTAAGCAAATTGGGTGCCAACCCGACTGTTTTTATAATATAGGCAAAAAATACCTAACTTGCAACAATTAAATAACTAGGCAATAAATGCCTATATTAATAAAATTATGCTTTTCTTTTACAAGTTCTTCAATTAGGGTAAGCAAGAACGATACCAGTAGGTCACGCAAACCAAGTAGGTCAGTTATGCTTTATCTTTCACGAAAGCTCGGCGAATCCATCATTATCAACAACAGCATCGAGATGACGGTCATCGAAGTGCGCGGCAAAACCGTGAAAATTGGCTTTAACTTTCCGCCCGATGCCACCGTGTTGCGCAAAGAGATTTACGATAAAATTATGGAAGAAAACATGGCCGCAGCCGGTTCGGGGATGGATACGGATGCCGATTTTCTTAGTGGCGATTTCGATTTAAGCGATTTGGATAAGAAATAGCATGGCCAACGATACCACACCCGGATTTTCCATTATGGATAGCGAGGCAAAGCCCGAAACCGCGCCTACCATTCAGAAAGCCGTGGCGTTAAGTTATGAGCGCGGCACCGATGCCGCCCCGATGGTGGTAGCAACCGGGAAAGGCGCTATCGCCGAACAAATATTACAAATAGCCTTCGCCAACGGTATCAAGGTGCGTGAAGATGCCGAGCTGGTCGAGATACTTTCAATGGTTGATGTTGATTCTCCGATTCCGCTTGAGGCATTTACTGCGGTGGCAGAGATTTTGGCATGCGTGTACAAAGCTAACGCATCATTCAAGCAGCGCCAAAAGGAGTAATCATGTTAGAAAACACCCATGCCTTGCTCGCTGAATTACAGGAATATCTGGTAGCTGCTGAAGAGGCTGTGGCGCAGGGGCGGCACGAAGATCTAAAAAAGCTGAATGCGCGCGTTGATGCGATGGCGGTGCAAATCCGCAAACTCTCCGCCAAAGATCGTGTGCAGCTTGCCGAGCCGCTGGACACGATTATTACGCAGTTACAAACATTGCAGCGCGGCATGCTTTCGCAGCAGCGCGCCTTGGTAGACGAAGCCAAAAAAATGCAGCATGTTACCCATTCAAATCGCACCTATCGTGCCCGGCAAGATGAGAGCAATTAATGGCCATACCTGATATCACGCAGTATCTGCTTTCGCTGTTTGCCGTGCTGGCGCTGATAGGCGCGCTTGCCTATGGCAGTAAGCGATTTGGGCTGGTTGGCAAGCTACGTCACAACAAAAGCCTTGGCGGCCATATGGAGGTGGTGGATGTGTTATACCTCGATTCCAGACGCAGGCTAATGCTGGTGAAGTGTAAAGAGAAAGAATACATGATTCTTGTGG
>JBILFK010000038.1:0-10657 GCA_044351685.1 Rickettsiales bacterium
TATCTGGCGGCAATCAATCGCTTTAAAAGCGTGGTCGATAATTATCAAACCACCAGCCACGCTGCCGAAGCGCTGCACCGCTTAGTGGAATGCTATGTGAGTTTGGGCGTGATGAAGGAAGCCAAACGCTACGCCGCCGTGCTTGGCTATAACTATCCGGGCAGCGAGTGGTATCAGTTCAGCTACAAGCTGATGAAGGGCAATTTAAGCCCGGAAGAGCGTGAATCGATTTTCGATAAATACCTCGCGTTGTAGGCCGCTATGCTGCGGGCGTTATCCATCCAGAATCTGGTGTTATTCAAAGAATCCGAAGTGGCCTTTGCTGCAGGCCTGAATGTGCTGACAGGCGAAACGGGTGCGGGCAAATCGCTGTTGCTTGATGCGCTTGGCCTAGTGCTTGGTGGCCGCGCCGATGCCGGGCTGGTGCGCAGTGGTGCGCCAGTTGCGCATGTTGCGGCAGAATTTGTGCTGCATAAAAAACACCCGGCGTATGCGTTTTTAGAAGCGCAGGGCATTGAAGCTGACGATACATTACTTCTGCGCCGCAGCGTTTCGGCTGACGGTAAAAGCAAAGCCTTCATTAACGATGTGAGTGTGACCATTGCGAGCTTGCGCACATTGGGTGAAATGCTGATTGAAATTCATGGCCAGCACGATCAGCGTGGCTTGCTGGATGCGAAAACCCACCGCGATGTGTTGGATGCTGCAGCAGGTTTAATGAAGCAGCGCGCTACACTAGCCGAAGCGTTCCGGCGTTGGAAGGAATGCGAAAGCCAGCTACTCGCGCTTGAGGCAAGCATTGCACAGTCCATTCGTGAAGAATCGTTTTTGCGGCACATGGCGGAAGAACTTTCACGGCTTGACCCCAAAGACGGCGAAGAAACCTTGCTGGTAGAACAGCGCGTGCGCGCGCAGGCGCTGAGCAAAGCGCGCGATGCGCTGAAGCAAGTGCAGGAGATTTTTTCCAGCAAAACCTCGCCGCGCAGCCAGTTGCTGCAGGTGGAAAAAGCCGTGGAACGCGCACAGCTACCCGCCGAATTGCATCAGAAATTTGCCGAAGGCGTGAACCGCGCTATCAGCGAAGTGATGGAGCTGGAAGCGCAACTCGAAGAGCTAGCGCAACATAGCGCCCATGCGGGCGATGCGGGTGACGTGGATGAACGGTTATTTGCCCTGCGCGATGCGGCGCGCAAATACCGTGTGCCGGTCGATGGGCTGGAAGCGCTGCTGACGCAAACGCGCACGCAGCTTGCCACGCTGAATAACCAGCAGGATTTATTGGCAGGTGCCGAGAAGCAGGCAAAAATAACGCGCGAGGCCTATGTGGCATTGGCCGATGAAGTATCACAGGCGCGTACGGCCTATAGCCCAAAATTATGCAAGGCGATTGAGAAAGAACTGGCCGCATTGAAAATGGCCGCCACACAATTACGCGTGCAGCAAACACCATTGCCCGAAGCGCAATGGGGCGAAGCTGGCAATACGCTGGTGCAGTTTGAAGTGGCCACCAACCGGGGCGAAGCGTTTGGTAGCCTACAAAAAGTGGCCTCGGGCGGCGAGCTTTCGCGCATGCTGCTGGCGATGAAAGTGGTGCTGCATGGCGGTGATATCAGCACCAGCATTTTCGATGAAATTGATACCGGCACTGGCGGCGCCGTGGCTGAAGCGATTGGCCTGCGCCTCAAGCAGCTGGCGGCGCACACGCAGGTGCTAGTAGTAACGCATTTGCCGCAGATTGCGGCGCTGGCGCACCATCATTTATTCATTTCCAAAACCAGCACGAAGCATGAAACCATCACCAGCATTCGCACGCTCGATGCTTCGGCGCGCGAAGAAGAAGTGGCGCGCATGATGTCGGGTGCGGAAATATCGGTGGAAGCCCGAAGCGCGGCCAAAAAATTGCTGAAGGTTGCCACCGCATGAGGTCGGTTGCGGAACTGACATCGCACGAAGCCGAGGCAGAACTTGCACGCCTTGCAAAAGAAATTGCTGCACATGATGCACGTTACTATCAGCACGATGCGCCGACCATTTCCGATAGCGCATACGATGCGCTTCGCCAGCGTAACGAAGCAATTGAAAAGCAGTTTCCGTTACTGGTGCGCGCCGATAGCCCAAGCAAACGTGTGGGGGCAAAAGCCGCCAAAGGTTTCAAAAAAATAAAACATTCACTGCCGATGCTTTCGCTTGCTAATGCCTTTACGCAGGAAGATGTAGCCGAGTTTATTCAGCGTGTGCGCGATTTTTTATCGCTGCCCGAAAAAGCAGCGCTTGAAATAGTGATGGAGCCGAAGATTGATGGGCTTTCGTTCAGCGCGCGCTTTGAGCAGGGGAAACTAGTCTATGTTGCCACGCGCGGTGACGGCGAAGAAGGCGAAGATATTACCGCGAATATGCGAACCATCGCCAGCTTTCCGCAGCTTCTTACGGGTGCGCCCGATGTGCTGGAAGTGCGCGGCGAAGTGTATATGAGCAAACAGGATTTTGCGGCACTAAACGCCGCGCGCCAAGAAGCAGGCGAAGCGTTGTTCGCCAACCCGCGCAATGCGGCGGCAGGCTCGCTACGGCAGCTTGACCAAGCGATTACGGCTACACGTAAACTAAGTTATTTTGTGTATGGCTGGGGTGAGGTGAGTGCGCCTCTGGATTATACTCATTCTGGCGCTATGGAGAAACTATGTAGACTTGGGTTTAGAATTGCGCCTCGCAAGTCGCCTATTCCAACTTCTGACCTTCAGCATTCGATTAATAATGAAATCCAACCAGTTTTTATTATGAAAACTGTTGATGATATGGTGCGTTTTTACAATGGCTATGCAGACCTAAGACCTAGCTTAGATTACGATATTGATGGTTTGGTAGCAAAAGTTGAATCTCTCGATTACCAGCAGCGTTTGGGGCAGGTGGCGCGGGCGCCGCGCTGGGCTATTGCATGGAAATTCCCCGCTGAACAGGCCATTACCACGCTGCTTGGTATTGATATTCAGGTGGGGCGCACGGGCGCGCTTACGCCCGTTGCGCGGTTGCAGCCGGTGAATGTAGGCGGCGTGCTGGTAAGCAATGCGACATTACATAACGAAGATGAGATTGCCCGCAAAGATGTGCGCGTGGGGGACAAAGTAGTGCTGCAACGCGCCGGCGATGTGATCCCGCAAATTGTGGGGCTGCATGCGCGCGGAGAAAACACCCAGCCATATACATTTCCACACACATGCCCGGTATGCGGCGCACATGCGGTGCGCGACGAAGGCGAAGCGGTGCGCCGCTGCACCGGCGGCCTGAGCTGCAACGCGCAGGCGGTGGAACGATTAAAGCATTTTGTGGCGCGTGGCGCGATGGATATTGATGGGCTGGGCGCACGGCTGGTGGAAGAGTTTTTTGCCGAAGGAATTATTAAAACCCCCGACGATATTTTTACCTTACAGCAGCGCGATGGCGAGGGCTTAACACGCCTGCGCAACCGCGAAGGGTTTGGCGAAAAATCGGTGAGCAATTTGTTTGCGGCGATTGAAGCCGCGCGCAACGTGCCGCTGCGGCGATTTATTTATGCGCTTGGTATTCGCCATATCGGTGAAGAAAATGCCAAGCTGATCGCCCGCCATTACGGTAATGTGGCGGCATGGCGCCGTGGCGCTGAAACTGCCGAAACTGAATTGCTGGCGATCGATGGCGTGGGGCCGAAAGTGGCGCGTGCCATGCACGAATTTTTTGCCGAGCCGCATAACATGACCATTCTCGATGCGCTGCTGGCACAGCTAAACATTGCCGATGAGGTAGTGGCGCAAAGTGATTCGCCGCTTGCGGGTAAAACGCTGGTGTTTACTGGCACGCTCACGCGGATGGGGCGGGCGGAAGCTAAGGCGCTTGCCGAATCGCTGGGTGCGAAGGTGGCCAGTAGCATTTCTAAAAACACCGATTATCTGGTGGCGGGTGAAGCCGCGGGAAGCAAAATCAAACAGGCGGCCGAACTGAATATTGCTGTGCTGAACGAAGATGCATGGCTGCAACTTGCAGGAGTAACACGATGAAAAACCCCTTTGCGCAGCCCGTGATGCCACTGCAGCTGACCATGGAAGCGCCTGCAGAATTGCTGGATATTTTGGAATTGCTGCTGGAAGATGTGGTGTTGACGATTACCCGCCCGCTCGATAGCGTAACATCGCAGCTGATTGTGATTTTTGAAGATGCCGCGCGTGATGAGGTGATGGCACTGATTGCCAACATTGCCGAGCGGCAGAATGCGCCAATGCCAGTGTTGCATGAAGTGCGACTGCGCGACATTAACTGGGCCGAACAGGTGCAAAAAGATTTTCCGCCATTCACGGTGGCGCGGTTTTATGTGCATGGCTCGCATGTCGAAGGAGTGCCACCGCGCAATCGCTTTCCGTTACTGATCGATGCGGCGGCGGCCTTTGGCACCGGCGAACATGCCACCACGGCGGGCTGCCTGCGCGCCTTAGCTGCCGAAAAACAACGCCGCCCCTATGCGCCGCGCATTCTGGATATGGGCTGCGGCACGGCCATTTTAGCCATTGCCGCTGCTCGCTTGTGGAAAGGCGCGGAGATTGAAGCCTACGATAACGACCCGCAAGCCGTGCATGTGGCGCAGCATAATATTCGCGCGAATCGCCCCCCCAAGCCGATTTATGCAGCGGTGAGCAATGGCTACAAACACCGCGATGTGAAACATGCGCGTGCCTATGATATTATTGTAGCGAATATTCTGGCGCGGCCATTGATGCGCATGGCACGCGAAGCCACACGGAAACTGGCGCCGCACGCCACGCTGATTTTATCGGGCTTACTGGTGACGCAGGTGGCGATGGTTGCCTCGAGCTACCGAGCGCAAGGGCTGTATGTGCGCGAGATTATTCCGCAAGGAAGATGGGCGGTGCTGGTGTTGCAGCGTCGCTAATGCGCGGCGATTAGCCGCCGCGTGCGGCCTGCTGTTCGGGCCCACGGCCTGCAATGGCTTCGGGCGCACGCACGGTATCGCCCGATGGAATGGGCGCTTCACGCACACCGGCGCGTGCCATATTGGCGCCGATATTCATGACGTCGCGCACCACATCGGCAGGCATTTTGGATTCCAGATAATCGATGATTTTTTGCACCAGAGGATGCCGCGCAGATTTTTCTAATGCTGCGCCTGCTTCTGGTTTGGCGGCATCTTTGGTGGGCTGATCGGATTTTACCAACTCGACTGGTTTTTCAAGTTTTTGTGCTTGCTGGGCCTGTTGCGCTTGTTGCAGTTCGCTGGGCTGTTTTTGCTGGCCTGCAGCAGCTTCGGGCTGTGGCACTTTATTGAGCGCATCGCGCAGCATATCGACCAGCTGCGCCTGTTGCGCGCCGGTAGTTTGGCGTAAGACATCTTGTTGTTGGCGTTGCTGCTGCTCGGCCTGCGATTTTTCGCTGGCCTGTTTATCGAGCGCTTCTTGCGTGACAACAGGTGCTGCTGCTGGAGTAATCTCGACAGGTTTTGTTTCAACTGCGGGTGCGGTTTCTTTTTGTGGAGCAGCACCCGCATTCACCACGGCCATTTCGGCAAGCGGGGTTTGCTGCAGCATGGTTTGCTGAAACAGATGCTTTTCGGCGATCGCTTTTTGTTCTTCTTCGCTGCTGCTGCTTTCGGGCTTACTATCGCCAGAATCGCCACTTAAAACGCCGTTCAGCCTGCGCAAGGTTTCTGGCCCGGCGATACCATCGACACTTAAGCCCTGCGCCGATTGGAAGCTGCGCACCGCACCGGTGGTGAGACCATCATACATGCCGTTAATGGCATCGCTGGGGTAGAAATCGATTTTGCTCAGGCGTTTTTGCAGCTCGGCGACAAAATCACCAGAGTCGCCGGGTTTAAGCGTAATCGTGCTGGGTAGAAACATCCCACCAGTTTAGCTTTTTCAGCGCCTGTAAGCAACCAATTCCGCGTGAATCAGTGGGGCAAGGGGTTAAAAAGATCCTGACCACAGATTTCAAGCGAGCGTTTTTGAATCGCTGGAATTAAATCGGCGCGAAACTGGCGTAAATCGCCATATCCGTGACGTTCGGCGGCTTGTGCCAGCACGGTTTCTGGGGTTTGGAGTATTTTTCCGGCATCGTGATTGTAGGATCGGGCTAAATCTTTGAGGGCTTTGTTTAGCGCGGCTTCTGGGTCGTGAACGTGGCGGCATAACGCCGCCACGCACGTGGCAAAAGGTTCGGTAGTCGGGTGTTGCGTAGAAGGTAACGTTTCTACTGGCCGCACGCCAGACCAAGCGAGTGAATCCATTGCCGAGCTCCTGTTTGCGAGAAATTGTTTTTGTGTGTTCTTGATGACGAGGACAGACGTAGCAGCAAGAAGTTAATAGAAGGTTAAGATTTGGCACTGCATTGCACACAGGCTGTGCGGTGCAGCAAGAGGCCAAATAAACCGCTGATTTTTATATATAAATACAGCGTTGCGCTGGACGCATAGCAGAGGTGCGTCTGCTGCATATGTGGATAAGTTTGAAGTTAGGCGATGCTATTCTTCGTCGGTGTATTGACGTTCCATTTTCTCGTGGCGTTCTTGCGCCTCGATGGAAAGTGTTGCAACCGGCCGTGCTTGCAGGCGTTTGAGGCCAATTGGCTCGCCGGTTTCTTCGCAGTAGCCATATTCGCCCTCTTCGATGCGGCGAATAGCCGAATCGATTTTTGAAATGAGTTTTAAATAGCGATTGCGGGTACGCAGCTCAACCCCGGCTTCGGTTTCGAGCGAAGCGCGATCGGCGATATCGGCCTGGTGCCAATCTTCTTCGTGGAGATGGTCGAGCGTATCGCGCGATTCAGCAATCAGTTCACGGCGCCAATCGAGTAGTTTCTGGCGAAAGAACTCCAGCTGCAGCGGGCTCATATAGTCTTCTTTTTCGGTGGGCTTATAGCCAGCAGGCAGCACAGGTGCCTTGTAATTGGTTTTTTTGGCAGGGGCCTTTTTAGCCACGGGCACAGGGGCTTTGGCAATTACCGGTGGTTTTTTCACCGCTTTTGCGGGCGCGGGTGCGGGCTTTGCGGATGGCTTTTTGGCTGCCACTGCTGCCGGTTTTGCAGCCGGTTTTTTGGCTGGAGCTTTTGAGGCTACAGGCTTAGGCGCAGGTTTTTTAGCGGCAGGTTTGGGTGCGGGTTTTTTTGCGGCAGGTTTTGCGGTTTTTTTCTGTGCAGACGATTTAGCCATAGTTACCCTTACAGATTAGTTTACCAATAGGTTATACTGAAGCTGCGCCCGCCCAGCAAGCGCATTTCAGGCATGTGAATAACACTGCCTACGCCCCGCCGGGGATAGTTTCGCCCCAATCGCTTTTTTTGGAGAGAGCCACCTGCGTAATGCCATCGGCGAGGGTGACCATGTAGGTTTTCTCTTCACGCGGGGTTGCGTTATCTGCGGCGGCGGCAGGCGTGCCTGCAAGGAAAATAACCTCGCCATCGGGTCGGAAGTCGATATGGAACTTATGGAATGTTTTAATGATTTCATCGTTCTCGGGTTTGGTAAGGCGCAGCTGGTTGCGCTCGAACATTTCAATCCGCTTAACCTGTAGGTGCGTGCGGCTGGCGAGATCTTGGGGGTTCCATTTCAGCATCGCGCGTGCACGTTTGCACTGCGATGATGATATTTGTGGCAGCCTTAGGCTCATCCGCGCATGCCTGACATTTCCAGTTTGGCAAGTTCCACTGCGGCACGCAGCTCGATATCATCGAGAATGGCATTGAGTTTAGGGTCGCTTACCAGCGTGCGTTCCTGTGCGACCATGCGTTCAAGGTTGCGAAGTGTGGCAACCGGCAAGCTGCCGCTTAACAACCCATCGCGCAGTTGTTCGAGTGCATCGAGCGTGAGGCGACCCTGCTTATAGGCGCGTTTACGTTTTACTTCGTCTTCGGAAACTTCCTGAATGCCGATTAACCCACCCACACCGGTAAGCGCGGCAACGGAACCTACCGCATCGACATCTGAGGCGGCGGATACGCCTTCGGCTTTACTGAGTGCATCGATAAATTGTGAGCCAGAAGTGGCACTTGTGCGCTTGGTTGCGCCAGTGCGCGCAGTGCTGGTGGTTGGGCGTGTGTAACCAATTTTATCAATCATGCAGAACACTATACCCAACTGCGCAAGCGCGCGCAATCCGCAATGCAGGTGCCTGTGGGGGAGTGGTATGGCCACCCGGGCGGCAAGTTTTGCCGCCCCGTGAGCGATGCGCCAATCCATCACAATCACAGACAAGCAAGAAGCTGATTTTAAAACACATTTTTAGTGCATTTGAGTTGGCACGCGGCTCGCATGAAGGGAACCGAAAAAAATATCGTGGGCAAAAAGTGCCACGACGTAAAACATGAAGGAGCGAGCGATGATGGTGATGCAACAGGAAAGCCTTATGCGGTACCGCCGGAATCTTTATTTACAGCAACTAAGCCTGCGCGCGAAGCGATGGTTGCATGCGCTGGGGCTTGCGTGCCTTGTGGTGATGGTAGTGGGTGCCACCGATGCCCGCGCTGCGCGTATTAAAGACGTAGTGGCATTTGAAGGTGTGCGTGAAAACATTCTGCTGGGTTACGGCTTGGTGGTGGGCTTAAACGGCACCGGCGACCGGTTGCAGAACAACGCGTTTACACAACAAAGCCTGATTGCATTTTTAGAACGTCAAGGCGTGAATACGCGCGGGTTGAACCTGCAATCGCGCAACGTAGCAGCCGTGACGGTGACGGCAAAATTGCCTGCATTTGCACGCGCCGGATCGACAATGGATATTAATATCAGTGCGCTTGGCGATTCACGCAGCTTGCTGGGCGGTACGTTGCTTGCCACCTCGCTGGTGGGTGCCGATGGTAACGTGTATGGTGTTGCACAAGGCCCCGTGACGATTGGTGGTTTTGAGGCAAGCGGTGCTTCGGAAAGCACTATCACCAAGGGTGTGCCCACCAATGGCTATATTGCAAACGGTGCCACGGTTGAACGCGAAATTTCATTCGATTTGAACTCGTTGAACGAAGTGCGCCTATCACTTCGTAACCCCGATATTTTTACAGCACGCAGCATATCGCAGGCGATTAATCAGCAAGTGGGGCCGGGCGCTTCGAAGGTGAGTGACCCGGGAACGGTAACGCTTGCCGTGCCTGCCGCGTATCAGGGTGATGTAACGGGTTTGCTTGCCGATATTGAGCGTTTGCCTGTGGAAACCGATCAGCCTGCACGCATTGTGATCGATGAAGCAACGGGCACGATTGTGATGGGCGAGAATGTGCGCATCTCGACCGTAGCGGTGGCGCAGGGCAACCTGATTGTGAAGGTGGAAGAAACCCCGCAAGTATCGCAGCCCAACCCGTTTGCGCCAGCCCCGGTGGTGGGTGCCGATGGCAGCGTGGCCGGTGCAGAAACGGTGGTGGTGCCGCGCACCGATATTACGGTGGATGAGCAGGGCGGCAATAAAATGGCCATTTTAGAAGAGGGCGCAACGCTGCGTGATCTGGTGGCTGGCCTGAATTCGCTAGGTGTGGGCCCGCGCGACCTGATTACCATTTTGCAAACCATCAAGGCGGCAGGCGCGTTACAGGCCGATATTGAGACGCGCTAGACGAATGCTGGCACGAGAATTGCTTAGAAGGAACTGGAGATAAAAAAATAAGGCCAGAACGACGGATGCGACATGAGCGAACTTACCGGAATGGATGCCGATGCCATGAGAATTAATAGCCAGACAGGGTCGCGTATTGCCCAGCTGCAACGTGCAAAAGCTGCAGCCAGAGGCATGGACGCCGATAAAACCGATGCGGTATCGCGCGAGTTTGAAGCGCAATTCATTTCGCAGATGCTGGAAAATATGTTCGCCACTTCGCCGGTGAACGATGAGCTTGGCGGTGGTGAGGGCGAAGAAATGTTTCGCAGCCTTATGGTGGATGAATACGGCAAGCTGATTGCGCGCTCGGGCGGCATTGGTGTGGCCGACCATGTGAAGCGCGAACTGATCAAATTACAGGAAGTGGAGTAGAACTCATGGAAAACGAACTCGTGTTACCGGAACTGCAGATGACCGATGCAATTGCTATCCATGAAGTGATGGCCGTGACGGTGCGGTTGGCAGATGTGTTGCGCCGAGAATCAGCATTCCTGAAGCAAATGAATATCGGCGAAGCCGGGAAATTGCAGGACGAAAAAATCAAGCTTACCGCATGGCTTGAAGCACAAAAGAAACTAATCGCGATTCGCCCGGAATTGCGTGATCAGATTTCGCCACAAGAGCGCGAAGAAATGGAAGCCATTATCGAAGATTTTACCGATGCGATGGAAGAAAACTTTCGTCAGGTGAGCATTGCGCGCGTGGTGAACCAGAAAGTGGTGCAGGCGATTACCGAATCGCTGCGCGAACAACAACAGCTGAATACCTATAATGCTTACGGCACCAATGCTTCGCGCATGTCTTCGGCGGCACTATCGTATAACCTGAATCAGAAAGCATAATTATGGGCCTTGGCCTCGCATTAAGCAATGCCGTGAGCGGACTGAGAGCCAACCAGAGGGCGCTTGGGGTATTATCGCATAACATCGCTAACGCGAACACCGAAGGCTATTCGCGCCAGTTGATACAACAGCAGGCAGTGTTTGCCGATGGGGTGGGTAACGGCGTTAAAATTGATGATGTGGTACGCAACATCG
>JBILFK010000174.1:0-3242 GCA_044351685.1 Rickettsiales bacterium
TCGGCGGTGAACGTGCCTGTGCCTGCTGCCACATCGAGTAGTTGCACGCGGTGAACATCCAGTTTTTGTTTTGCTTTTTTACCTTGGCCTTCCACCTCAATCGTCACTTTGCTAGTGTCTGCTAAACCATCAGGTAGTTTGAAGTGGGTTTTCAGCACCTCATCCACCGCGCGCACAATAAAGTTCACCACAGGCTCGGGTGTGTACCATACGCCGCGTGCTTTACGCAGGCTCTTGTCATACGCGCCGAGGAAATCTTCGTAGAAATGCACGATAGGGTCGTTGCGCCCTGTGCTTTTGCCGAAGCTATGCAAAATGGAATGCACATCCGCCGCGCGATATACCTCGCACAGCGCATCGACAATCCACACCACGCGGTCATCGAGGTTTGCGCCGCAGACATAATCAAACAACTGCCGCACAAAGGGGTTGGAACGCGGAATGAGGCCGCGCGCTTCTTCGCGGCTGAAAGTGGGCAGGGTTTTATCATGCAGGCGGGCGGTGAACAGGCCGTAGGTGATTGTTTGGGCATAGACATCGGCGAACTGCGCCGCATCCATATCATGGATGAGGATTTGCTTAAACGCCCCCCACTGGTCACGCAGGGTGTTATCTTCGTCATCTGCCGCCACAGCCTTGGCGAACACATCGCGCATCAGTTTGGCTTTGCGCGCCATCATCTCGGCCAGTTGTTTGGGCGACTTGATGGTTTGGCCCTGGAAGCCAATAAAATCAGCAAGCAGGGTTTCGAGTTTCTCAAAATTTTCGGGTAGCGGCTTGATGGTCGGCGCATCCGTCTGAAACCATGCGCCAAGCTCACCGATACGGACGGTATCGACCTTTTTACCATCGCGGTAGAAGCGGAACTCCATGTAATCGGTCAGGATCAGGTTATCGAGGCTTTCGAGATACCGCTTCATCTGGTCGGTTTTCTCGGTTTTATCGAGGCTGACATTGATGTCCTTGGCTTCAATGTAGCCGACATCCAACTCGCCTTTGCGGACGATATAATCAGGTGCGCCGCATTTCTGGCGTTTGGGGTCGTTGATGGCCTGTATGTTTGGCAGCAGCCCTTCAAGGTAGTATTGCAACGCTGGGCGATAGGCATGCTCAATCGCAACGCCCGTCGCCTGCTTCTTCTGCAACTCAGAAATATAATTGGAGGTGTGGTTCATATGAGTTGATTCAATTTAGACATTTGCCACGGCAATCTATTTGTTATATCTTAAAAATAGAAGCGCTAATTGGCGTTTCTGGGGCGTTCAAACCCCTAACATATGCGGCCTTAGTGCGCCGTGAGCACTCCCCACCGTATGGTCGGGGAGACGCAGCCATGCAACAGGGCGTAAGCCTAAAAGCTGCGTGACCTCTCATATGTTAGGTTTTGAAACTCCCCGATCACCAGTGGGGGGATAGATGAGTGGTGGGTTAGCCGAACCAGCAGATTATAATATGCTCCCAAGTGCAGCGCAGGCGCAGGATTGGAATGGGCCAACAGGCACTTACGGTTTCTGCAAGGCACTCATTGAGGTGTCATCTATAGCTCCATGGGCTTCGACGCTTATCGTAGCCGGTATTGCTATCATAATTGCTTGGATTGTTAATGCTGAGCGCACACCTAATAATCCAAGCCACAAAAGCTTTCTGTGGGGCTATTTTATAGTATTCAGTGGCGGATTGGATGGCATGTGGATATTTCTCAGCCATCTACGTTTAGCGGCGTGTTTGCAGCCCAGCCTCAACCTCTTGGTGGCAACGTATGGCGCGGTGCTTGTTTTCTTCTCCTATGCTGCTTACAAGCGCAGCAAGATAGGTTGGATTGGTGCAAGCGTCCTGTCACTCAATCCCATATGGTGGGTCATAAACTATTTCTATGCCAGAAAGCGTTGGGATGAGTTTGACAGCGCCATACCATTTCCAAAGGCATTTGCTTTTTGGCTACCCTTGCAGGCATGGCTGAAATTCAAGCGATTCAAGGAGCAGCACAAACTTCTGCACCAGAATTATAAAGCCACAACATTTTTAAGCGCATATTTTTCGGGTGAAAATTACGAAGAAAAAGAGGTGGTTAAACTCTGCGAAGAGATTGGAAAAAGAGCTAATGGGCTTGGAAAGAAGGCATACAGCGTTGCCCTATTACCAGTAGAAGATTTAGAGGTTCTGATAAAAGATAATCGAGATATGCGGCGATTATATGATTCTACAGCAACTTCACGCATACGATCATTTGATAAAGCCTTTCGGCCAATATTGGGCTGGGAGCGTTATTATAAGGATAAAGCAGAAATGCACCGAGACACAATTAATGAGGCCTCATAGCGCATGAAAATTGATGCGCTAACACAAGATGCCCGCATGATCACGCATGGTCTCAGCATCAGTCCACAGCATGCGGCTGAAATTCAGCGGGCGGTTGGGTTTGCTACATGCGCTCATCGGCATCAAAAACGCAAATATACGGGTGAGCCGTATGTGAATCACTGCATCGCCGTGGCGCGGCTGGTTGCGGTAAGTGGCGCTGATGTTGCCACTATCATTGCGGCAGTGCTACACGATACCATCGAAGATACCGAGATTACGTTTGAGGATGTGCGGAATCATTTCGGCGAAAAGGTTGCCATGCTGGTAATGGAAGTGACCAGCCCTGCGACCGATGCGGATGGTGGGCGTGATGTGCGCCACCAGATGAATCTCGCCCATTTACGCAAGGCATCCCCTGATGCTTGCACTATAAAACTGGCGGATATTATCGACAATACCAGTACCATCCATCAGCGCGATCCACTGTTTGCTATAACATACATCAACGAAAAATGGAATGTGGTGGAGGCACTACCACATGGAAGCGCCAAATTGCGCGAGCGGTGCTGGAACCAATTGCATGATAACCTGTTCGCGGCCAAGGATACGGTTTATCCGCTATCCCCTGAACCCTATCGTCGTGAGGACTATTTTGTGCAGCCTTCTAAGGAATATAGCTTAGACGGGTGCATCCTTGCCGCCTTGAAGCTCGATAACGGTGGCGCGATAATGATTGCATGGAGCGATGGCCGCTGGGCGCATACCAATTTGGGCTGGGATAAGCTGATGCAATCCTACGTTTTATCAGAGCAGGAATTGGCAGATGCGGGGATTGCTAAAAGCAGTTAAAAACACTCGAGATTTTTGCCGTGTGCTCATTGTACACATTACAAATTTATTGTTAATCAGGAAATTGTCGTTTTTTGTAGCAAATGAGCCAA
>JBILFK010000175.1:0-3225 GCA_044351685.1 Rickettsiales bacterium
TGCTTGCCACCTGCTGAATGGCTGCAAGCATTTCGGCCATATGTTCAGGGGTGGTGCCGGCATAAATCCCTAGCACGCCGCAATCCTGATAGCCGACAATGTACGAAGAAACACTATAGGCAAGCCCGCGGCTTTCGCGCACTTCCTGAAACAGGCGCGACGACATGCCACCACCCAGAATCATCGAGAAAATTTGTAGCGCATAATAGTCCTCGTGCGTCACGCTGACGCCTGCAACCCCCAACACCAGCTGCACCTGCTCGAGGTCTTTTTCCTGCAGCAATCTGCCATGCTGAAACATACCTTCTTGCGGAATCACCGGTGCATTTACCGTCGCGGGTGCTGCAAAAAATTCACTGGCAACCGCGTGCAGCATGCGGTGATCTATCGCGCCTGCACCGGCCAGCACCATGCGGTGTGGTTGGTAATGCGCTGCGGTATAGGCCATTAAATCATCGCGCGTAAAACTTGATACATGTTCGGGCGCGCCTAAAATGCTGCGGCCAAGCGGTTGGTTGGCAAACGCCACTTCCTGAAACAAATCGAACACAACATCATCCGGGCTATCCTGGTGCATGGCGATTTCCTGCAAAATCACCTCGCGCTCTTTAGCAAGTTCGCCTTCATCGAACTGCGAATCGCGCACAATTTCGCACAGCAACCGTAGCGCCGGTTTGCCATATTCCTTCAGCACTTTGGCGTAATACACCGTGTGTTCGTGGCTGGTATAGGCATTCACGTTGCCGCCCATTCGATCAAACGCTTCGGCGATTTCTTTCGCATTCATGCGCGAAGTGCCTTTGAACGCCATATGTTCAAGCAGGTGCGAAATGCCGCCCTGATCGGGCGTTTCGTAACGCGCGCCCACATTCACCGCAATGGCGAATGCTACGCTATGCACATGCGGCAGATGCTCGCTTACCATGCGAAATCCGCTGGGTAATGTATCGTAGCTGAGTGTCATAATGCCTCAATGGTGGCGCGTAGCGCGTGGTAGTCATTCGTAAGTGTCGCAAGGCGCTCGGGGCGTGAATATAAATCAGCCAGATGCGCGGGCAATGCCGGTTCAGCAAGCCCGGCGGCGCGCGCCGCATCGGGGAATTTGGCGGGGTGTGCGGTCGCGAGCGTAACGATTGGTGCGTCACCGCACTGCGCTTGGCATGCCTTTGCTGCTGCCAGCCCCACGGCTGTATGCGGGTCGGGTAGATAGCCCGTATGTTGCTGCACAAGGCGCATGGTTTCGAGCGTCGTTGCATCGCTTACACTATGCGCAACAAACACACGCTGTAAGGCGCTATGTGCCGCAGGTGTGAGCGTGAGTGATTTGCTGGCACGAAATTCCTGCATTAGCTGCGCCAACCGCGTTGCATCACGATCATACAAGTCAAACAACAAGCGCTCGAAGTTACTGGAAATTTGAATATCCATGCTCGGCGAATAGCTAGGCGTAACGCCGTGTTGCGCATAGATGCCCGAATGCACACAGCGCGTTAAAATATCGTTGCGGTTGCTGGCGATGATCAGTTTGTTGATTGGCAGCCCCATGGCGCGCGCCAGATAGCCCGCATAAATATCGCCAAAATTACCGGTAGGCACACAAAAATTGATGCTGCGCGCAGGCGCGCCAAGCGCACAGGCGGCATAAAAATAATATACCACCTGCGCCAGCACACGCGCAAAATTAATCGAGTTCACTGCCAGCAGCGGCACGCGCGCACGCAGTTCGCCGTCAGCAAATGCGTGCTTCACCAAATCCTGGCAATCATCAAACGTGCCTTCTACCGCCAACGCATGCACGTTGCTATCTGCCACGGTGGTCATTTGCTTGCGCTGCACCACCGAGGTGCGCCCCTCAGGATATAAAATCACGATCTGCATGTGGGCTTTGCCGCGCAACCCCGCAATCGCCGCCGAACCTGTATCGCCCGATGTTGCGCCGAGCACTACGGCGGGCGTCGTGCTGCCTGCCAGTAATTTTTCCATCATGCGGCCAAGCAGTTGCAGCGCAAAATCTTTGAAGGCCAGTGTGGGGCCATGAAACAATTCAAGTGCAACATGCTGCCGCGAAAGCTGCACCAGTGGCGCCACAGCAGGGTGCGAGAAACCACGATAGGTTTCGTCAATCATCGCCTGTAATGTAGCATCATCGAAGGCCTTGTGCGCAAACGGGCGTAAAATTTCAAATGCCAATGCGCCGTAATCAAGCGTAGCAAATCGGCTAATATCGGCAGGCGAAAATTGCGGCAGATGTTTCGGCACATACAGCCCGCCATCGCTGGCAAGCCCTGCTAGCACCACTTCCTTAAATCCGAGTTCGGGCGCGCTGCCGCGGGTGGAAATAAACTGCATCGCGCTAATCCTTCTTGCGGTGCGCCAGCAAAAAAATCACCAGAATGCCAAGCGCGATACCATACCACGTAATAATATAGCTGAGATGATCGTTGCGCAGCGCCACCTCGCCCGTAGCGGGAATGGGCAGGCGCGTGCGGTCTTGTGTGCCGATAAGATCCAGCGTTACTTCGGGAATCACGCGTTCAAGTTTTGCGGATAACGCCATTTGCGCCACATCGCGGCCAAACCATATATTATCTTTCACGTCGCTTACGGGCGTAAAATAATTGCGGTCACTACCAATGCGCAGCATGCCGGTAATGGTTGCTTCATCGGCCACATCGCTACCGTGGCGACTGGTGGATTCTTTCAGTTTTGTAGGCACCCAGCCGCGGTTCACCAGCACAATGCGGCCATCAGCGATCTGGAAGGGGGTGAAAATATGGTAGCCCATTTCGCCTTTGAAATAGCGTGGCGTCACGTGAAATTCGTGGCGCGGCAGCCATGCACCATCCAGTTGCACAAAACGAAACTCAAGTGCTTTTAGCTTCGCCGGCGATTCGGGAAGTGCGGTAATGGGTGCGGCATCATGCGCCGAGGTGATTTCGGCAATCAGCGATTCCTTCCATGCTAAACGCTGCACCTGCCAGGTGCCAAGCGCCAGCGTGGTGCTAAGCCCGCAGGCAAAGAACAGCCAAGCAATCAGGTTTGGTTTGCTGTAGCGATTAAACATGCTCATCTTTCAGAAGCGCCAAATGGTATTCCAGATGTATCAGATACGCCTTCGCCACTCGAAGCACAAGAATAGAAAGCAGCAAAATCAGCGGCAACCAAAGCGCCATATGCACCCAATAGGGTGGCGAGAATTGCAGTTCAACGAGCGCCGCCAGCAAG
>JBILFK010000176.1:0-3192 GCA_044351685.1 Rickettsiales bacterium
TGATTATCGAGAATATTTTGCAGAACGAAAAACAATTCACGCAGGGCGAATTAAACTTCATGAAATACTTCGCCAAAGAGCGCTTGAATAAGCTCGATGAGTTGAGAGAAATGCTGGAATCGGTCGATAAATCGCGCATCAACAACGATGCCGGCGTGCCCGATTTAACTAGCCATATCACCGAGTAGCGGGCGCAGCCACAGGCAGCGTTGGCAATGGCACGTCGTGCCGCTTCATCAGCGCATCAATTTTTTGGTGCAGCAATTCAATTTCCAGTTCCTGCTTCAGGTTCACCTGATAATAATAGGCGAGTTTGGCGCGATCGATCTGCGCTTCGCGGTTCTGGCTCATCAGCAGTATCGGTGCGGTATAGGCTGCCTGAAACGAGAGCATCAGGTTAAGCATAATAAATGGATATGGATCCCAGTGTTTCACGTATGCCAGCACATTCAGCGCAATCCAAATCGCTAAAAGCACGCTTTGTATCACCAAAAAGCGCCATGAACCGAGAATGCGGGTAATGCGGTCGGCCAGCCTCTCGCCGCGGGTGGCATCGGTGTCGTAAGAAGGGATATCAGCAGCCGGGCTTAACACCCGTAATTCAGCAATGCGCTGTAAATCTTCGTTGCTGAGATTCATGAATTCTCGGGAAGTTTTTTGAGGGTTTCCCCATATAAAAACTCCGGCGAAGGAAAGCGCGAATTGCGTACTTCATCGCTGTAATGTTGTGCAGCATCGGCAATGGTTTCACGCAGATTCGCATAGCGCTTCACAAATTTGGCGCTGCGCGCATACATGCCCAGCATATCATCGACCACCAGCACCTGTCCATCGCACGCCGCCGATGCACCAATACCGATAGTGGGAATAGCAATGGCTTCTGTTACGCGGGCGGCCAGCGGTTCCATCATGCCTTCCAGCACCACGCTGAAGGCGCCTGCATCGGCCACTGCATGCGCATCGCGTAGCAATTGTGCCTGTGCTACATCGGTTTTGCCTTGCGCTTTATAGCCGCCCAGCTGGTGCACCGATTGCGGAGTGAGGCCAATATGTGCCAGCACCGGAATGCCGCGCTCGGCCAGAAAGCGAATGGTCGGTGCCATCACTTCGCCACCCTCGATTTTTACGCCGTCGGCACCGGTTTCTTGCATCACGCGGGCGGCATTGGCAAAGGCCTGTTCGGGCGATGCTTGAAAACTGCCAAACGGCATATCGATAATTACGGCAGCTTGCGAGCGCCCGCGCACCACGGCGGCGCCATGCGCGATCATCATCTCGAGTGTGACCGGAAGCGTGGAATCAAAGCCATACACCACCATGCCGAGTGAATCGCCCACCAGTAGCACATCGACATGCGCATCGAGCAGTTCGGCCATACGCGCCGTGTACGCGGTAAGGTACACTTGCGGGGTGGCATTTTTTTGCGCCATCAGCGAGGGAATACTACGCCGCGTAACAGGTTGCTTAGGCTGGCTCGACATCTTCTTCCTCTCTGTGTGCGGAAGCATCGGCCTCATAACCTTCCGGTGTACGCGGCAAGCTAATGGTAATGCTGGTGCCCACATTCACTTCGCTTTCAATATGGAAGGTGCCGCCCATGGCTTCGACAAATTTTTTCGAGAGGGGCAGGCCAAGCCCAGTGCCTTCATATTTGCGCGAGAGTTTACTATCCACCTGCCCAAACGCCGACATCACCTTCGAAATATCTTTCGCTGCAATACCAATGCCCGAATCCTTCACCTGCAGCATCACATGCTTGGTGGCTAGATCTTCCCATGCGGCGCATTTCACTTCGCCGCCAGCGGGGGTGAATTTTACGGCATTCGATAACAGGTTCAGCAGCACCTGCTTCAATTTTTTGCCATCGGTCACCAGCACCAAATGCTGGCCTTGCGGTAAATCTTCTACCAGTGTTACCTGCGCGGTTTCCGCACGCGGAATAACAAGGCGCAAGCTGTTGCGCACGATTTTTCCGGCATCCACCTCATCCCATTCCATTTGCAATTTGCCGGCTTCGGCTTTGCTGAAATCGAGAATATCGTTGATCAGGCTAAGCAGATGTTTGCCCGAATTATTGATATCTTCGATATGTTCGCGGTGCTCGGCCTGCATGCTGCCGGCTTCATTTTTAATGATTTCAGAAAAGCCGATAATGGCATTGAGTGGTGTGCGCAATTCATGGCTAACATTTGCCAGAAACTGCGTTTTATCACGGCTTTGTGCTTCGGCACTGGCGGCCGCTTCGGTCAGTTCCTGGTTCACTTCATGCTGTTTGGAAATAATCGCTTCGGCTTTTGAAGCCGTGCTGAGAATCAGGCCAATTAGCAGTAGTACCAATGCCACGACCGCGCCGGCAATCATTAGTTGAAACTGCCATAACACATCGAACTGCGCGGTGATATCCGAGTAAATTTCCACCAGCGCTTCCGGCGTACAGCCAAGTGCCCCCGGTTTAGCACAGGCGGCGCGCTGCGCTTCGGTAAAGCCTGCTGCCATAATTGGCACAATCGAATGCACCATAATGCGGGGATTGGCAGCATTTTCGCCGGCGGTATAATACACATCGTTCAGCAGGCGGCTGGCAATTTGCCCGCGCTGAATATCGGTGACATTGAAAAGCGTGAGCGGGCTTTTATTAGCATCGGTTACGTAAATGGTGCTGGAGCCGTAATAAAGTGCGCGTACATCTGCCGAGAAAATTGTAGTTTTTACAAAAGCTTGGCGATCAAAATAGGTTTTGCTCGTTTGTTGAAACAGCTCAGGCGCCACGGGCTGCAGGGGATTGCGTGGGTTTCCCGCCCGCCAAATGGTGGCAGCAAAGCTTTCTACACTGGCAACCTGCTGGGCAAGCGTGGCGGCCAGCAGTTCATCGCCCATCATGCGGCGCGAAACGGTGCCAATCGCTATCGCCCCGATGATGGTAATCAGCAGGCAAACCACGGCAACATAACGTAAAAACGAAAACATGCCGCAAGTGTAACAGGAGAAATGCCGATTGCAACCCGCCAAAACACAGGCGTATAGCCAGCCGCAGGGGGCTATGGCAGCTTTCGCTTGACACAAGGGCCAAACTGCGGTTAGAACACGCGCCCTTACGGAGAAAACCTATGAAACGTACCTACCAACCTAGCAAACTGATTCGCAAGCGCCGTCATGGCTTTCGTTCGCGTATGGCAACGGTGGGTGGCCGCC
>JBILFK010000177.1:0-3189 GCA_044351685.1 Rickettsiales bacterium
GGCTTGCCGTGCGCAACATGGCTGGCGATAAACTGTAACCACTCCGAACCACCATTGGCGTTAAACCCGGCAATGGTCAGTGGGAACAGCAAAATCGATGACGCAAAAATCGGTGGAATAACACCCGCCGGGTTCAGCTTCAGCGGCAAGTGCGTGGCTTCGCCCTGCATCAGCTTATTGCCCACCTGGCGCTTGGGATATTGCACCAGAATACGGCGCTGTGCGCGCTCGAAAAACACGATCAGCAACGTAAGCGCAATAATCAGCACCAGAAACAAAAGAATCATGCCGGTGGAAAGCACCCCAGTGCGGCCAAGTTCAAGTGTGCTGGCAAGCGATGCGGGAAGGTGCGCAACGATACCGGCAAAAATAATCAGCGAAATGCCCTGGCCAATGCCGCGCTGGGTAATTTGTTCGCCCAGCCACATCAGGAACATGGTGCCGCCGGTAAGCGTTACTGTGGTGGTGAAACGAAAGAAAGCGCCCGGATCAATCACCGCGCTGGCACCACCTGCGCCTTGCATGCCTTCAAGGCCCACGGCAATACCGTAGCCTTGCACTGCGGCAAGCAACACGGTGCCATAACGCGTGTATTGGTTGATTTTACGGCGACCTGCCTCGCCTTCTTTTTTGAGTGCCGCAAGGCTTGGCACGGCCACTGTCATCAGCTGCATAATGATCGATGCGGAAATATATGGCATCACCGCGAGTGCAAAAATGGTCATGCGCCCAAGCGCGCCACCCGAAAACATATCGAACACACCCAGCACACCGCCCTGATGCTGCTTGAAGACTTCTTCGAGAATATGCGGATCAATCCCCGGCAGCGGAATATAGGTGCCAAGGCGGTATACCAGCAACGCACCCAGCACAAACCAAAGCCGCTGCTTGAGTTCAGTGGCGCGGGTAAACACAGAAAAATTCATCGAGGAAGCAAGACGTTCAGCAGCAGAAACCATGGGGTTGTTCTTTTATCGTGAAAGGTTAGTGGCCATTGCACAGGTAAGGCAATGCTCACACACATGCAAGTGGCTCAGGGAGTTTGCTGTTAAACGATGCGGCTCGGCTTGTCAGCAAAAACTTCACCCCTGTTCACGCTGCGCATTTGCCAAAATAAAAAAGGCGACCCGAAGGCCGCCTTTGTCATCACGAAGTAGCTATCTGCTTAGGCAGATTTTTTCCATTTTTGCTGTTTGCCTTTTGCATAAACAGCTTTTTCTTTTACGGTGACAGTGCCACCAAGTTTTTCAATCGCAGCGATTGCGGCTTTCGACGCGCGCTCGATATCCAGGCTCAGTTTCACTTTCAATTCGCCTTTTACCAAAAGCTTCACGCCTTCAGCAGCGAACGGCACCACGCCTTTTTCTTTCAGTGCAGCGGTGGTAACCACATCGCCGGCTTTGAAGGTGCCGTTGTTAATCAGCACTTGCAGATCACGCAGGGTGATCGAATCGAATTCCAAACGCGTATGGTTTTTAAAGCCACGCTTTGGCAGGCGGCGGTGAATTGGCATTTGCCCACCTTCGAAGCCTTTAATGGCCACGCCCGAACGCGAGGTTTGGCCTTTATAGCCACGGCCGCAGGTTTTGCCTTTGCCGCAACCAATACCACGACCCACGCGCATACGCGACTTGCGCGCACCGGGGTTATCTTGCAGTTGATTCAGTTCCATAACGCTCTCCCAGTCTTTCCGACTATTTTTCTTCGACGATGCGCACCAGGTGCTTCACCTTGTTAATCATGCCACGCACCGAAGGGGTGTCTTCCAGCGTACGCTGGCGGTGGCGCTTATTCAAACCCAGACCAATCAGGGTTTGTTCCTGATCAAAGCGGCGACCAATTGGGCTGCCGGTTTGTTCAATCGTAATTTTCTTTGCGGTTGCCATAATTCACTCTCCCTATTCTGCAGCCTGATGATCAGCAGCAGCTTTTGCACCCGACTCACGGCGCTCAACAATTTCGCCCACTTTCATGGTGCGGCGTGCGGCAACAAGGCGTGGCGAGTTCACCGCTTTCAGTGCTGCGAAGGTTGCCTTTACCATGTTGTGTGGGTTGCTGGTGCCGGTGGATTTTGCCACCACATCATGCACGCCCAATGCCTCGAAAATTGCGCGCAGCGGGCCGCCCGCAATGATACCCGTACCGGCAGGTGCCGAACGCAGTTGCACTTTGCCCGCGCCGTAACGGCCGCGTACATCGTGGTGCAGGGTGCGGCTTTCGCGCAGCGGAATACGTACCATCGATTTTTTTGCAGCATCGGTCGCTTTGCGCACAGCATCTTGCACTTCTTTGGCTTTGCCGGTGCCGTAACCTACTTTGCCCTTCGAATCACCGACCACCACGAGTGCAGCAAAACCAAAGCGACGACCGCCCTTTACCACTTTCGCAACGCGGTTGATGGAAACCAAACGATCAACCAAGCCATCCGACTCTTCGTTGTTGCGGTTGTTATCGCGGTTATCGTTTCTCTGACGCTGTTCAGCCATGTTCGTCCCCTACTACTAAAATGCTAAGCCGGCTTCACGCGCGGCATCGGCCAATGCTTTCACACGGCCATGGAAAATGTACCCGCCACGATCGAAAACGACGTTTTCAACATTGGCTTTTTTAGCGCGCTCGGCAATGGCTTTGCCCACTGCTTTAGCGGCTTCAATCGACGCGCCGTTTTTCAGTTCTTTGCGCAGATCCGCATCGAGCGACGAAGCAGCAGCAAGGGTTGCACCCTTGGTGTCATCGATCAGCTGGGCGTAAATGTGCTTGCCCGAACGGAACACGCTGAGGCGCACGCGGCCTGCAGCACGCTGACGCAGCTGGTAACGTACGCGCTGCTTTCTGCGCTCACTTGTATCAATTTTAGCCATAACCTTCTCCAATATTCCTTTGCGCGCAATGCGCTCACCTTATTTCTTTTTGCCTTCTTTGCGGCGTACTTTTTCATCGCCGTAACGCACACCCTTGCCTTTGTATGGCTCTGGCGGACGCAGCGAACGAATCTCGGCGGCCACTTGCCCAAGCAATTGCTTATCGATCGATTCCAGTTTCAGGCTGGTTTGCTTTTCAACAGCAAGCGACACCCCATCTGGCACGATGTATTTAATCTCGTGGCTGAAACCCAGCGACAGCGTCAGCACCTGACCCTGCACCGCAGCACGGTAACCCACGCCGGTGATTTCCATGGTTTTCACGTAA
>JBILFK010000178.1:0-3179 GCA_044351685.1 Rickettsiales bacterium
TAGCCTGCTATTGCACGATGCCGGTGAAGCATTCGGTGAGTTTTCCACAAAATCCGAACAGGTTCAGAATCCAAAACTGAAAGAAGATAAAACCAGCCTGCGTAAATACGAAGCCGAATATCTGGTCTTACGCTATGTGCTCACGCAATCATTGCGTGTTGCCGCAGGTGAAATCACCGAAGAAGATTTCAAACACGATATCACATCCAAGCGCGAAACGCTTGGGTTCAATGCATCTCCCCGGCAAAGCCTCGAAACACGTATGGATGCCTTTCGCCATGAATTAAATGTCGATAACGCACCGCTTACTCCCGAGCTGCTCGCCACGCGTAATCAGCTGCTGCATTATTGGGTTGCCACCGAAATCAGCCCGCATCTTGCATCTGCAAAGAAAAATGCGCAATCGGCTTCCGCTTCGCCCGAGCTTCAAACACGTTTTGCGCTGTTTAAAACACTAGCAGCCGAATCAGCGCAGGCATTACACCAATCATCGCCACGCTTTACACCAGAATACGGGCAGTTCCTTGGCAACTACCCCAAAATGATCGATGATATTCAAGGCGCGCGGCACTATAACAAGTTTCTACGTCAGAATCAGAAAGTGGGCGACGCCAATACCACCGGCACAACCACCCCGCTGGCACCCAAAAGCGAAATCATCGCCCGCGAAGACCCACACTTCTATCTCGGCATGCTGGAAAAGAATTTACCAGGCTTGCACGAATCCGCAAAAGCCTTGCCGTGGGCATCGCCGATTGCCAGCTGGGTTAGCGCGCTCAGCTATCAAACCGCATCTGCATCAATCGAGCTTATGCACCCGCCCGCATTTCCTCTCGAGAAATACAAACCTAAAGTAACCTCCCGCGCCGAAACAGACAAAGCGCGCAGCGAAGCGCTGCAAATGCGTGCCGAACAAGGATGGTGGTCGGCCGTGTATAAAAATGCCCGTGATGCCGCGATTGATAAAAAAATCGAGCCCACCACCGAATTCGTAGATGCCCGTGTCCGCAACTATCTCGGCACCCAACCCCCAGAATATACGCTGCCAGACACTCAGGCGTCTGCAACACTTGGCTTTCGCTTGCCCAGTTTCCCAGAGATTGAATTACCGGGAAAAGCTAAAATATAGCGATTATTTTCTTGCAACTCATTCGCAACAGCAATAACTAAAGCTCGAAAATCCCTGAAGGCTCTTATGCTTATTGCCGGTGCATCTACTATACCCCTCCATTTGCTTGCCAAAGCGCAGCGGGGTCGCATCGCCCAAATTAATGCAACCGATGCCGAAAAATACCGCCTTTTTGCCCTCGGTTTCTTCGAGGGCTTGCATATTCGTTTGCTGCACGAAGGACCGTTGGGGGGTGACCCTATCGCCGTCGATATCGAAGGCCATATGGTAGCGCTTCGCCGTGCCGATGCGGCACATATTATTGTTGATATTATCGAGTAACCCTATGCAATCGCTTCCCACCATTGTCATTACTGGCTGCCCCAATGCGGGCAAATCGGCGCTGTTCAATCGCCTCACCGGCAGTCGGCAGAAGGTTGCGAATTATCCCGGCGTTACCGTGGAATATAAAGAAGGCGCATTCCATACCCCTGCTGGCAACCATGTGCGCCTGATCGATGTGCCCGGCACCTATTCGCTACTGGCCAATAGCCCCGACGAACTGGTCGCCCGCAATGTGCTTACCGGTAAGCTTGCCGCAGTGGGCGTGCCCGATATGGTGATACTGGTGGCCGATGCCACGAATCTTAAGCTGCATTTGCGCTTTGCGTTGGAAGTAAAAGCACTTGGCATTCCCATGATCCTCGCGCTCAACATGATGGATATCGCCGAGCGCAGAAATTATCGAATAGATGCCGAAGCCCTCTCGCGCGAGCTCGGTATTCCAGTGGTCTCCACGGTTGCTGTGCGTCGCGGCGATATTTCTGCACTGGTCGCATCCATCGATAGTGAGCTTGCCTCTGCGCATCAAAAACCTGCAGAGATCATCTATTCACCCCTTTCAAGCAGCGAGTTGCGCGCATTACAACGTGCCGCCACCGAGCATCTCGAGCGCGCAGGCGTTTCGTATGGCCTGCCGCCTACCACCAGCTTTGCCATCGATAAATGGCTAATGAACCCGGCATTTGGCCTGCTGTTTTTGGTAGCGCTGATGTTCTTTATTTTTCAGGCCGTATTCACCTGGGCAGCGATACCCATGGATTTTATCGATGCTCAAACCACCGCACTGGGGCAGTGGTTCGCAAGCATTCTGCCCGAGGAATACCTGCGCAGTTTTATTGTCGATGGGGTAATCGCCGGTGTCGGCAGCGTGATTATCTTTTTGCCACAAATTCTGATTTTGTTTTTCTTTATTTTGCTGCTCGAAGATTCGGGCTACATGGCGCGCGCGGCATTCCTGCTCGATAAAATCATGGGCGGTGTCGGGTTGCATGGCAAAGCCTTCATCCCACTTTTATCATCGTTTGCTTGCGCCATTCCCGGCATCATGGCCACACGCACCATCGCGCAACCGAGAGATAGATTGGCCACCATTCTGATTGCGCCACTCATGACATGTTCCGCGCGCATTCCCGTCTATACATTGCTCATCGCTGCATTCATCCCCAACCAATCCATTCATGGCTTCAATTTGCAAGGCCTGGTGATGTTCGCGCTTTATACGGCAGGCCTGGTAGCGGGGCTTCTTGTGGCATGGGTTCTCAAGCGCTTTATGCGCGATGAACAGCCCCAGAGCTTCATTATGGAGCTACCAACCTACAAATTACCTTCCGTGCGCACGTTGTTCATTGGCCTTATCGAGCGTGCTAAAATCTTCCTGCGTCGCGCCGGTACCATTATTTTTGTAGTCGTGATCATGCTCTGGTTCCTCATCACCTTCCCTACCGCACCCGAAGGTGCAGATAACCCGGTATTGCATAGTTTTGCTGGCATGCTCGGCACTACCCTTGCGCCCCTATTCGAGCCCATCGGCTTTAACTGGCAAATGGTCATTGCGCTTATTCCGGCCATGGCCGCGCGCGAAGTTGCTGTAGCTGCGCTTGGCACTGTCTATGCCATCAGCGATGCAGGTTCCGGCATCGAGCAATCGCTTGCCGAAGCATTAAGCGGCACATGGTCACTTGCTTCTGCTGTTGCCTTCATGGTGTGGTTTATTTTTGCCCCACAATGT
>JBILFK010000179.1:0-3177 GCA_044351685.1 Rickettsiales bacterium
CTGCGCCCGCTGCGCTATAGCATTACGCGCGATGGCTTGCTGGTGGTGGGTTCAGAAGTGGGCATGGTGCCACTGCCCGATAACGAGATCATCGAACATGGCCGACTTGGCCCCGGGCAAATGATTGCGGTGGATTTGGCGCGCGGAATATTCCTGCGCGACACCGATATCACCGATGCGCTGGCACGCGCACATCCCTATGCCGATTGGGTGCACGATATCACCCCGCTTTCGCGGCTGCCGCATGTGCCTGCCGCACACCAGATGTCGCCTTTCGCGCTGCGCCAGCAGCAATGCGCCACTGGCATCACGCAGGAAGATCTGGAAATGATTTTGCTGCCGATGGCGCGTGAGGGCAAAGAACCCATAGGCTCGATGGGCGACGATACCCCGCTTGCCGTGCTTTCGCAGCATTATAAGGGGCTGCACCATTTTTTCCGGCAGCATTTTTCGCAGGTTACTAACCCACCGATTGATCCGCTACGCGAAACCCATGTGATGAGCCTGCTTACGCGCCTTGGGCCAGTCGAAGAAATTCTTGGCGAGCGCAGTGATCTTTCGCGCATTGTCGAATGCGAAACACCGTTTTTGCTGCACGCGGAATATACCGCGCTTTGCACCCATTTCCCCAAAGAAGTGGCGATTATCGATGCGCTGTTCGATGCACACGGTGGCCCACACGCGCTGCGCCACGGCCTTGATGCGATGTTAGAGAAAGCCGAAGAAGCATTTGCACGCGGCCACCATATTATTGTGTTAAGCGACGAAGCGGTGAGCGAAACCCGCGCCATGATTCCGATGGTGCTGGCAGTGGGCGCACTGCACACCCATATGTTGCGCAGCGCCAAGCGCAAAAAAATGTCGGTCATTGCGCGTTCGGCTACCACGCTTGATGTGCATTCGGCAGCCGTATTAATTGGCGTGGGCGCCACCAGCGTGTGCCCTTACCTTGCCGAAGCCAGCATCAGCGCGCAGCACGCGCGCGGGCTGTATGGCGCGTTACCGCTGCAACAGGCGCTTACCAATTACCGCAAAAGCCTCAGCGATGGCCTGCTCAAAATCATGAGCAAAATGGGAATTTCGGTGGTGAATTCGTATCGTGGTGGGCGCAATTTCGATGCGATTGGCTTATCGCGCGCATTGGTAGCCGAATTTTTCCCTGGCCTGATTTCGCGCATTTCTGGCATTGGCCTCAAAGGCGTTTCGCAGCGCGTGCTGGCGCTGCACCAGCAGGTATACAGCGCCACCGAAACGCCCGAATTACCAATTGGCGGGTTTTATAAATACCGCAGCAGCGGCGAAGCGCATAGCTATCAAGGCGAATTAATCCACACACTGCAAAATGCCTGCGCCAGCGGCGCGTACCGAGTGTATAAGCGCTACGCCGAACAGCTTTACGCGCAAGCGCCCATGAATCTGCGCGATTTGCTGGTGCTGCGCTCGCCACGCGAACCCATTCCGCTTGAGGCGGTGGAATCAGTAACGGCGATTCGTAAGCGCTTTATTGCGCCTGCCATGTCGCTTGGTGCACTTAGCCCCGAAGCGCATGAGGTGTTGGCGATTGCCATGAACCGTATCGGCGCGCAGTCCAATTCCGGTGAGGGCGGCGAAGATGCCGCGCGCTTCACGCCGTATGCCAACGGCGATAACGCCAATTCGGGCATTAAGCAGGTGGCCTCGGGGCGGTTTGGCGTGACGATTGAATATCTGAATGCTGCAGGCGAATTACAAATCAAAATTGCCCAGGGCGCCAAGCCCGGCGAAGGCGGCCAGCTACCTGGCTTCAAGGTCACCGATACGATTGCCAAATTGCGCCATGCCACCCCGGGTGTCAGCCTGATTTCGCCGCCGCCGCACCATGATATTTATTCCATCGAAGATTTAGCGCAGCTCATTTACGACCTCAAACAAGCCAACCCACGCGCGATCGTTTCGGTAAAACTCGTATCGCAATCGGGGATTGGCACCATTGCTTCGGGTGTGGCCAAAGCCATGGCCGATAAAATCGTGATTGCCGGGCATGTGGGCGGCACGGGGGCAAGCCCCTATTCTTCGATTAAACACGCGGGTAGCCCGTGGGAAATGGGGCTGGCCGAAGCGCATCAGGTACTCACGCTCAACGGCCTGCGCCACCGCGTGGTGCTGCAAACCGATGGCGGGCTGAAAACTGGCCGCGACATTGTAATCGCCGCACTTCTGGGGGCCGAAGAATATGCGATAGGCACGTTATCGCTGGTGGCGATGGGGTGTTTGCTGGTGCGGCAATGCCATTCCAACACCTGCCCGGTAGGTATCTGCACGCAGGATGAAGCGTTGCGTAAACATTTCGATGGCAGCGTTGAAAAAGTGATTAATCTGATGACATTTTTGGCGGAAGAAACCCGCGAAATACTCGCGAGTTTAGGTTACGCAAGCCTCGATGCGCTGATAGGCACCACCAGTATTTTACAGCAGGTGCATCAGCGTTCCGAAACCATGGATGCGCTGGATTTAGGCCCACTGCTTACGCATGTATCGCCGCTGATGGGCGATGCCGCGCATGTGCCCACGCACCAGAAAACGCGCAATCATGTGGCCGATGCGCTGGATGCAAAAATTTTGGAAGAAGCCGCCGAACGTTTGGCGCACGGCGAAAAAACCCAGTTAAGCTACAGCGTGCGTAACACTGATCGCAGCATTGGCACGCGCGTTTCTTCGGTGCTGAGTGCGCAGCATACACCACTACAACCCGATCATTTAACGCTGCGTTTGCGCGGGCAGGCTGGCCAATCGTTGGGCGCGTTTGCTGCGCGCGGCCTGCGCATTGAGCTGTTGGGGCAAGCCAATGATTATGTGGGCAAAGGCTTATCGGGCGGCACCATTATTGTAACACCACCACCCTCTTCCACGCGCATTACCAGCGCCAATGCGATTATTGGCAACACGGTGCTTTATGGTGCTACAGCCGGCACGCTCTATGCTGCTGGGCAAGCGGGGGAACGTTTTGCGGTACGCAATTCCGGTGCACTTGCCGTAATTGAAGGGTGTGGCGCCAATGGCTGCGAATATATGACGGGCGGCACGGTGATAATTCTGGGCGAGATTGGCCGCAATTTTGCCGCCGGTATGAGTGGTGGTATGGCATTTATTTACGATGCCAGTGGCAAGGCAGCCTTACGCATTAACCGCGAATCGGTG
>JBILFK010000039.1:0-10370 GCA_044351685.1 Rickettsiales bacterium
CTGGGTCGATGAACTCGGATTACAAGACCAGGTTGTTGGTAACCGCCGCTTCAACACATTGCAGGGTTTAGCTAATATTGTGAACAGTGATACCGGTGTAAGCGCAGTAGTCAGTAACCCGCTTGCCAACGCATCGCTAGCGATCAACGTGGATGATCCGCTGGATACCTTAACCTTCCAGGATTTACCTGATCCGCCATTTTCGATTGCGGTAGGTACGGCACTTGCACTCGCTCCTGCCGGTGCAGTAGCCGCTGGCTCAGCCATTGACATCACCATACCAATCGCACCACCTGCCAATTTAAACGTGGGCGATCAGGTGCGCATTTCAGGGTTTGTTAGCCCGTTTGCAGGACTTGGTTCGTTGCAACCTAACGGTGGCCCATTTGAAGTAGTGGCTACCACGGCAGGTGACTATACGATTCGTGTGATTACGCCATCGGCAGTAACGGTAGTCAGCCCATCGAACGTACCGGTTGGTTCAGCGGTGGAAGTGAACATTGTGGGTGAATCGAACCGCGGCTCGCTTTTGGCGCAGCTTGGTATTGTGGCATCGCTGAATGGTGCTACGTATACGCCGCAAACTACGGGTATTTTAGGGCCACGTTACGATTCTTCGGGTGCGGTTGGCGATAACATGGCTTCGGGAGATATTACTGCCCAGTTCAGCCGTAACGTGCGTATCTTCGATAGTTTGGGTACAGGCCACGACTTACGTTTTAGCTTCCTGAAAATCGCAGCAAACGTATGGGCTGCAGAATTGCACTCGATTCCGGATACTGCAGTGAATACGCCACTGCCGAATGGCCAGCTGGCGGTGGGCACCATCGAGTTTAACGGCGATGGTACACTGCGAAGCGTTTCCTCGGGATTGACGGTGCCTGTTTCTATTAACTGGAACAACGGTGCGGTGCCAAGTGAGATACAGCTTGACCTTGGAACACCCGGGCAACCGTTTGGCACTGCTGGGGCAACCGAAATCGGTTTGACCGATGGCTTAAGCCAGTTCGATAGCTCGTACAACGTAGCATTTGCTAACCAGAATGGTGCTCCTGTTGGCCAGCTGGTGAGCGTTGCCATTAACAATGAAGGCAAAGTGATTGCCAGTTACTCGAACGGTGAAACGCAGGAACTTTACCAATTGCCGATTGCCGATTTTGCGAACCCCGATGGTTTGCAATCGCGCTCGGGCAACGTATTCACCCAGACCCAGGAATCGGGTGAAGCCAACCTGCGTGAAGCCGGATCGAATGGTACGGGTACAGTAGTATCCGCAGCGCTGGAACAATCGAACGTCGATTTGGCAGAACAGCTGACCGACATGATTGTGGCACAGCGTGCCTATCAGGCAAACACCAAAGTGATCAGCACCACCGATCAGCTGCTGGAACAGCTGAACCAGCTGGTACGCTAGACTATTAGAATTAGCCTGAGGCATGCGCGCAATGCCATTGCCTCAGGCTTACGGATGTCACTCTGAAGTCGTCTAGCTCCTTCTTGGGCTTGGGAAACCAAGCCCTTTTTTTTACGTTGCGAACACGCTAGTGCGTGCTTCATTCAAACGACTATAGCGCGAACACGCAGAGCATGCTTCGCGTGGCCAGAGCATGCAAGGCGCATGTTTTCTAAAGATTTTTGAGCTAAGTACACGAAATAACGAGGATTTGCTTGTCATTGAGAGCGAATAAATTATATTAGCGTTATGGATATCAAAGACACCATATCGCAGGCCGTGCAGGCAACTGCAGCGGCGATTGACCTCGCGCATGATGACGAAGCGTTGGGCGTGCTGATGGATCACCCTTCTTATCAGCGCGATGCTGAAGCGATTATTCGTCAGGCGATGGATGAGGGGCTCGATGTATTGCAGTTACCCAACGGCGATATTGTGACCACCGGCACCAAAATCATTGTGACCACTTATCGTTGGGATGCAGCGAAGCAATCACTTGCCAAACAGCGTGCTGCTGCTGAAAAGCCGCGCAAAAGATCGGCGCTGCGTAACGGCACTAAGTAATCTGAATTGGGGTGATGGTCTGGGCTAGGCCATCGCTGCGCGTTTCAATGATGGCACCGCTTAGTGTGCCGATACCTTTGCCTGGCTCCATACGAATTTTTCGGGTTTTCTGCAAAAATTGCTGCATTGGCCCTTCGGGCTGAAAGCCAATAACCGTTTGATGATAATCGCCGCACATGCCGGCATCGGTCATGTAAGCTGTACCGCCCGCCATGATCTTTGCATCGGCAGTGGGAACATGGGTGTGGCTGCCAACCACCGCACTCACACGCCCATCGAGATACACGCCCATGCCCATTTTTTCGCTGGTGGCTTCGGCGTGCATATCAACAAAAATTGCATCGACATTGCCACCCAGCGTATAGGGCGCAAGCGCAGCATCGGCGCAGGTGAAAGGGCTATCGAGATATTCGCGGTGAAATACTTGCCCAAGCAAATGCAGCACCAGTAATTTTTTGCCGTTTTTTAACGTAAATAGACGGCAACCCGTGCCAGCAATGCTGGGTGGGAAATTATGTGGGCGCAGGAGTCGCGAGTCGTTACCTAACAGCGATAAGGCATCTTTTTGATCGAATACATGGTCGCCGCCCGGCATAACATCGACACCCGCAGACGCAAAATCGCGCAGAATATCGGCACTGACACCAAACCCGCCTGCGGCATTATCGACATTCACAATCACCGCATCGAGCGCATGTTCTGTGCGTAATTTCGGGGCGTGTTTCATCACCACATCGCGCCCCGCACGACCCACGACATCGCCGCAATATAAAATTTTCATAAGCTTACTTTCGGATGCAGGGTGTTAAAAATACTGACGCCATGTTCGGTGATGATGCCATCGAGTGGTTGGTCGTGATCGCTGGTGGGTACATGCTCTACTTCCTGAATGCTATAGGCAACACCAATACACAGCGGCGGCGAGGCTTCGCTGCGCAATGCCGCAAGCGTGCGGTCGTAGTAGCCGGCGCCGTAACCCAGCCGGTAGCCATCGCCATCGAAGGCGAGGGTGGGCACCAAAATTACATCGGGCACTAGCTGTGCGGCATCTGGCTCGGGCTCTTCGACACCCAGTGTGCTATGGCGCACCAGCGCATCGCCGCGCTGCCACGCATGAAACGTGAGTGGCTCGTTGGCGCCGTGCATGCGCGGTAGCGCAGAAATTTTTGCAAAGCGCTGCATCTGTTCAAATATTGGCATTACATTGAGTTCGCCGCGTATGGCGCGGTAACCGGCAATGGAATGACAAAATGCCAGAATCGGGTGATCGGCATAATGCCGCGCCACCGATTCGCTAGCCGATGCCGATGCAGCATGCGGCAAGTGCTGCCGCTTGAGCAGCATCGCTTCACGCAGTTTACGTTTGGCGGTGGCGAGTTCGCGCGATTCGCCCGCCTGAAAAAAATGAGGCACCATAGCTCGCTACTATGATGCCTTTACACAAAACGTGCAAACAGGAAACTTGTGCGCGGGGTTGCCGCTGGGTTTCGTAATGCTAACAAAAGCAAAACGCGTGCCCAAACTGCAATGCCATTGTGGGCCCGCAGTTATCGCAATGAGCGGGGGTACTAAGGAATAATGCAGTGCAATGCAAGCATTATATTCTGGAATTTTTATAAATCTGTGGATAGGGGGAGAAATGTGAATGGACCACCAAGCCGTGGGTCGCGTAAATCCTCCCGTGACCCTCTGGTCAGGTGGGTACCGTATGTAGCCCGCCACGGCGAACCACAGGGACAGCCCCCTTAAGGTAGATTATCGGTCCCGGAGCAATTGCACCTGCACTAACTAAGCAGTGCCATTCACACCTTATATATAGTGCAAATGCGTTGATTTAGCAAGGGAAGGGTTATCTGAATCCTGGTAGGCTATCGCTGCCATCTGCGCCACCGGCTTTGGCGATGGCGGCGAGGTGTTCTGAGGATTTTCCGAGTTCGCTGATAAAGGGTTCTTTTTCGGCGTCGCGATTATTTCCGTTAGGTTGTAGCGCGTGATTGTTTAGGCCAATCGGCCGAGAATTTTGCATGCAGCGGGCATTCGCGAAGCCGCAGCTTTGTGCCACTTCATCGGTCATTTCTTCTGCAGTCCATTCGTTTGATGAAGAGGGGGTTTTTACAATTTCGTCTGGCTTTGTTTTTACCAAAATCGGGATACGCAACCAGTGCCCGGTGTTGGCCTCGCCATGGACTGCGTTGAACGAGTTTCCGGCGTGCTGCATTTTATATTGGGTGTTAGGGAAGCGGATAACAATCACGGCATATTCTTTGCCCTCACTCGCCATGTAATTGAGGTACTGTGTGACAGTACGTGGTTGGGCAGAACAGTCAACGGCATCAAGCTTTTTGCCTTTTCGCATGTGCTCGGCACTTGTCAGCAACTCGCGGAAGGTTATTTTATTCGACAATCCCATCATTAGCGTAAGCCCGATATTTTCATCGACATCGACATGCGGCAAATGCGCAAACTGAACACTTGCTGCATTGTAGGTGCGATCGGTCATCGCTTGGGGTTCGATACCCGCAAAAATATTGCTATTATGGCCAATGCCTGCTGCGGGTGGTTCAAGAGAATCGGGAACTTCGAATGGGGTAGAAGAATGTTGGGTGCCCAACAATTCAACCACGCGCTGCATGCGTGCAGACACATAGCGTTGTCGCTTATTCCACTGCGGGGTATTTGTGCGCATCAGACTCCTTGATGCTACAGACTACCATTGCACGATGACAGTTTTGCGTCAAAACAGAAGAAAATCAGAGGGTTGGTATAAGGCTTCGCTTATTGCTCGAGCTGGCTGGCAATGGCCTCGATACGGCTTGCAAGCTCTTGTAAATTAACGGCTAAATCTTCCTGAAAGGCGATAAATTTAGCATCGTCGCCGCCTTGCGACACGGCGCGCTTTAGCTTTTCGCCTTCTTTTTTGCTTTCGGTCATTTCATCGGCCAGCGTGAGGGCGGTATAGAGCAGCAGCACTGGTTCGGGCGCCTTGCCACCAAAATGCTTGGCGAGTTTTTGCGCGCGCGTATCGACTTCACTAACCAGCGATTGCAGGTGGCGTTCCTGCCCATCGTCGCAGGCGAGAATATATTCTTTGCCGTTCACACGTGCGGGAATCGAGGCCATCTCAGTGCTCCTTCAGCAGATCGAGTTGACTGATCGCGCCGTCGAGGCGTTGGATCACGTGCCCAGCGGTTTGCTGAAGCGCCAGATATTCATCTTGCAGCGCTTGCAGCTGATTGCTTAAGCGCAAATTATCTTCTTTCAGGAAATGATTTTCTTCGGCCAGCGTATCGCGTTCACTTTCTACGGTGGCGCAGTGCTGCTGCCAGGAAAGCGTAATTTCCGATTGCGCCGATTCACGCGCCGCAGCACTCGTTTGCACTTTTGCCGCGCTGATAGATGCCGCAGCTTCAAGGCGCTGCAGCGCACGACTTAGGGAATCAAACGCTTGGGTAAGCGGTGTGGGATGGGAATTGCTAGCCATGAGATTTCTTTATGTTTTGAACTTTTGTTACACACACGCTAACGAGCCTTCAGAAAAAACGCAACTCAAGAATTGCAGAGTCTGACAACTATGCTATGCCACACGCCATGCAACACGCTGCATTACAGAATAACCCCTCGCGTTCAGTAAGCCACGATCAGCTGGCCAACGCCATTCGTGCCCTTGCGATGGACGCGGTGGAGCGCGCAAAATCGGGCCATCCGGGCATGCCGATGGGTATGGCTGATGTGGCCACCGTGCTGTTTACCGAATTTTTGAATATCGACCCCGAGCACCCTGTATGGCCCAACCGTGACCGGTTTGTGCTTTCGGCTGGCCACGGTTCGATGCTGCAATATGCGCTGCATTACCTGCTGGGCTACGAAGATATGACGCTCGAGCAGTTGAAAAACTTCCGCCAGAAGGGTGCGATTACCGCTGGCCACCCCGAATATGGCCATGTGCAAGGTGTAGAAACCACCACCGGCCCGCTGGGGCAGGGCATTGCCAACGCCGTGGGAATGGCGCTTGCCGAACGGATGATGGCGGCCGAATTTGGCGATGATCTGGTGAACCATTACACCTATTGCATCGCGGGCGATGGCTGCCTGATGGAAGGCATTAGCCATGAAGCCGCTTCGATGGCTGGCCACTTAAAACTGAATAAACTGATTGTGCTGTTTGATGATAACGGTATTTCGATCGATGGGCCGACGAGCCTTGCGGTGAGCGAAGATACACTGGCGCGGTTCCGTGCCTATGGCTGGAATACCGATGCGGTAGATGGGCACGATGCAAGCGCCATTCGCGCTGCGTTACAGCGCGCGCAAACATCGGATAAACCCATACTCATTGCGTGCAAAACCACGATCGGTAAAGGTGCGCCAAGCAAAGCAGGCAGTGCATCAAGCCACGGTTCGCCACTGGGTGAAAAAGAAATTGAAGGCGCGCGCGGCAATTTGAACTGGCCGCATGCACCCTTTGAAATTCCCGCCGATATTTTAGCGGCATGGCGCAGCTATGGCGCGCGAAAGCGCAGCGATTATAATGCATGGCAGAAGCGTTTTGATGCGAGCGCCAAAAAAGAAGCATTCGGCGCGCGGCTTGCCGGCGATTTGGGTGATGCATGGGTAGCAGCACTGCATGCGCTGAAGCGCGATATTGCCGCCAAACAACCCAAAGAAGCCACCCGCGTTTCCAGCCAGAATGTGCTTGAGGCGTTAACGCCGCATATTGCGGCGCTGGTGGGCGGTTCGGCGGATTTAACGGGTTCCAATAACACCAAAACCAAAACCCATAAAGCCCTGAGCGCCGATGATTATGCTGGCCGCTATATTTATTACGGCGTGCGCGAACATGCGATGGCCGCTGCCATGAATGGCATTGCGCTTTATGGCGGGTTTATTCCGTATGGTGGCACGTTTTTAGTATTCACCGATTATTGCCGCCCGGCCATTCGCTTAAGCGCGCTGATGCAGCAACGCGTGATCTATGTGATGACGCATGATTCGATTGGCCTTGGCGAAGATGGCCCCACCCACCAACCCGTGGAGCATGTGGCGAGCTTGCGCGCCATTCCGAATTTGCAGGTGTTTCGCCCCGCCGATGCGGCGGAAACTGCCGAGTGCTGGGCGCTTGCCTTGGCTTCGGCTAACACGCCTTCCATTCTGGCGCTTTCACGGCAGAATGTGCCTTCGCTGCGTAGTGCCTACACCGATGAAAATCTCTGTAGTTACGGTGCGTATGTGCTGTGCGAACATTCGGCTGATAACCCCGCTGTGACATTGATAGGCACGGGTACGGAACTTTCGTTATGTGTGGATGCCGCCAAACAACTGAACGCTGAAGGTGTTGCCACACGCGTGGTTTCGATGCCAAGCTGGGAGCTGTTCGCCAAGCAACCCAAAGCCTACCAGCGCGAAGTGCTGGGTAACGGAAAACGCATTGCAGTGGAAGCCGCCAGTGGCTTTGGTTGGCAGCGTTGGCTGGGCGATGATGGCGTGTTTATTGGCATGAATGGGTTTGGTGCATCGGCCCCAGCACCCGAGTTATACGAGCATTTTGGCATTACGGTTGCAGCAATTGTGAAAGCAGCAAAGGCATGATAACGATTGGTATTAACGGCTTTGGCCGCATTGGGCGCTGCGTAGCGCGCGCACTGATGGAAGAAGGCTACGCGAAGGATATTCGCTTGGTGGCCATTAACGGCCCGGCACCTACGGAAACCCACGCGCATTTATTGCAATATGATTCGGTGCATGGGCGCTTTCGCGGTGAAGTAACGCATGATGGCGACATCATGCATATAGGGCAGGGGCCAATCACCATCACCCACACGCGCGAGGTAGCGCAGCTGGATTGGGCAAAGCTGGGCGTGGATATGGTGCTTGAATGCACGGGTAAAATGAACAGCGCTGCTGAAGCCAGCAAACACTTGGCGCAGGGCGCCAAAAAAGTGCTGATTTCTGCGCCTGCCAGCGATAGTTGCAAAACCATTGTGTACGGCGTAAATGATGCTGATATTGCCGCAAGCGATACGGTGCTTTCGGTAGGTTCATGCACCACTAATTGTTTAGCGCCGGTAGCCAAAGTATTGGATGAATCGTTTGGTATTGTGCATGGCTTCATGACCACGGTGCATGCTTACACCAGCGATCAGAACATTCACGATGGTTCGCACAAAGATTTGCGCCGCGCGCGTGCTGCGGCACTTTCGATGGTGCCCACCAAAACCGGTGCGGCCAAAGCGATTGGTTTGGTGTTGCCTGCATTGAACGGCAGGTTAAGTGGCACGGCCATTCGGGTGCCCACCGCCAATGTTTCGCTGGTGGATTTAACGGTGGTAACAAAAAAACCGGTGACCAAAGACGCTGTGAATAACGCCATGGTTGCTGCCAGCAATGGCGCGCTGAAAAATGTGCTGCGGGTGAACGAAAAGGAACTGGTCTCGGTGGATTTTAACCACGACCCTGCCAGCGCTATTTTCGATGCTACTGGCACCAGTGTGGTGGGCGATAATTTTCTGCGCGTGGCGGCGTGGTACGATAACGAGTGGGGCTTTAGCTGCCGTATGCTCGATGTGGTGAAGCGTTTGGCGAAGGCTTAAGATTCTTCATCACCTCTGGCTCTCTCAAAATCTCTTCTCCAACGTTCTGTATTTTCGGGTGGCTGGCCATCCCAAGGATCTCGTGCTGCGGCGCGCGCTTTTCGTTCGGCGCGTGCTTCAAGAATTTCGTCGGTGACGAATTTACCGCCTGGCGCTTTGCCCTTTGATTCTTTCGTTGGTGTTCTGCTTCTGGGCATTATTGCCTGCGATGTTGGTTTGGTTGCCCCTGTTATATAACAGTTTTTGGCAAAGTTTGATGACAATTCGGTGAAATAACCCGTTGCATGTGTGCACTGACGCTTTATAACGCTGCTATGCAATCGCTTCCCACCCTTGAATCACTGGATGTTTCCGGCAAAACCGTGCTGGTGCGGCTGGATTTAAATGTGCCCATGCAAGGTGGCCGGGTGCTGGATGCCACGCGCATCGCGCGCATTGTGCCGACGCTGCAATATCTGCTCGAACGCGATGCCAAGGTGGTGGTGCTTTCGCATTTGGGGCGCCCTAAAAGCTACGACCCTGCACTTTCACTTGCGCCACTTGTCGATGCGCTTTCAAGCGCGCTCTGGGATAGGCCGGTGAAATTTGCCCCCGATTGTATTGGCAATGCCGCACGCTTAGCAGTGGAAAATGCCGCCGCAGGCGATGTGATTTTGATGGAAAATTTACGCTTCCACGCCGCCGAAGAAGCGGGTGACGAAGCATTCGCTGCGCAGTTAGCATCGCTTGCGCAGTGCTATGTGAATGATGCGTTTTCGTGTTCGCACCGCGCGCATGCTTCGATTGTGGGGATTGCTAAACATCTTCCCTCAGCGGCCGGAAGATTGCTCGAAGAAGAAGTGCGCGCACTAAGCAAAGTGCTCACCGCCCCAGAACTGCCGCTATGTGCGATTGTGGGTGGCTCGAAAATTTCGACGAAACTGGAATTGCTTGGTAACCTGACCAGCAAAGTGCAAACGCTGGTGATTGGCGGCGCGATGGCCAATACATTTTTGCTGGCGCAGGGTTACGGTGTTGGTACTTCGCTGGTTGAAAAAGAAATGGTGGCGACAGCCAAGGATATTCTGGCAAAAGCAGCTGGAAATGGCTGCAACATTGTTTTGCCAAGCGATGTGCTGGTGGCCCACGCGCTGAAACCGCACGCTGCTTCACGCGTGTGCGATGTGCAATCGATTCCGGATGATGCAATGATTCTGGATATTGGCCCGGCATCGCTTGCGCGTTTATTTACTGTGATTGCAGAAAGCAAAACACTGGTGTGGAACGGCCCGCTGGGTGCCTATGAAACACAGCCGTTTGATTCTTCGACCACTCAGCTGGCGCGCATTGTTGCCAAGCATTCGCGCGCGGGCACGTTACATTCGGTGGCAGGTGGCGGCGATACGGTGGCGGCACTTGCCTATGCTGGGCTTTCGGCTGAACTTAGTTATCTTTCCACTGCGGGTGGCGCATTTCTGGAATGGCTGGAAGGCAAAACATTGCCGGGGATTGCTGCCCTGATGAAAACCTCGGCGGATGCAGATGCTCGTCGTGCATGCGCGTAGCGATGTGGCACGTCTGCGTGAGCTGCGCACGGCACATACATTTTCACTGCTCACTGCACCCGATGCCGCGTGTTTTTTGGGCTTAGGCTATATGTTAGAAATGCAGCGCGACTGTGCGCCACATATGTTGCTGGTGGGTTGCGGCAGCGATGCGGCGCTTGCCCACGAGGCACTGCGTATTGGTATAAAGCAGGTCTATGCGCAGGTGGCGCCCGAGATGCA
>JBILFK010000040.1:0-10110 GCA_044351685.1 Rickettsiales bacterium
CGCGGCATATTCCAGTGCGCGGGCTTTTTCGGCTTCCTGTTGTTCGGCAAGTGTTGCTTCGCCCTGCGCATCGACAATCGCGATGCTCCAGCGCATGCCTGTCCACTCGTTCAGTTTGCGCTGAATACGCACGGGAACATCGGGTGCAATATACCCTGCAGGCTGGAAGGCAATGCGGCCAACGGTGAAATTCACCAAGCGTAAATCTTGCCGCAAATGCGCCATTAAAATCGGTTCGCGGTGCTGTTCGAATAGCGCCACCACTTCCTGAAAATCTTGCGGTACGGAAATAGGGTTTGGTTGCAGCACTGGCGCAAGCGCCGTGGCCCCCGCGCTGGAAGTGCGCGGTGTAGCAGCAATAGGGCCGTGGGTGTTGGCGGTAGGCAGCGATTGGACATTTCCCGGCCGAGGCGCAGGTGCCGCCGCAGGTACAAAACTGCCATTTTGTACGCTACGAATCAGCGCTGCAGGCGTGGGTAGTTGCGAGGCATATGCCAAACGCACCAGCAACATATCGAAGCTGGCTTTGGGGTTGTTGCTGAAGCGCATTTCTTCGTTGGCTTTGCATAAAATTTGCCAGGCGCGGGTGAGGCTCGCCACCGAGATTTTTTCGGCCATGACTTTGCCGAGTTCTTGTTCGGCGCCAGAATAATGCACATCGGCCGCGAGTTTTGGCGCGGCTTTTAGGCGGGTGAGATAATGCGTGATTTCCAGTAAATCGCCCAGCATCATGGCGCTATCGGCAGCGCCGGCCGACATGTCGGCGGCAAGCTGCAATGCTTCTTCCGAGCGCCCTTCGAGCACATGCTGAAGCAAGGCAAACATATGCGACTTATCGGCCATGCCAAGCATGTTGCGCAGCGATTCAGCAGTGAGGTTGGTGGCTCCCGTTTCATCGGTATGCATGGCAATGGCCTGATCGAGCATGGAAAGCGCATCGCGCACCGAACCTTCGGCGCTGGCGGCAATCAGCTGCGCGCATTCCTCGGGTAATGAAATGGATTCACGCGCGGCAATATCCACCAAATGCGCAGCCAAACCATCGGTGTCCAAGCGGCGCAAATCGAAGCGCTGGCAGCGCGAAATAATGGTGACGGGGATTTTACGGATTTCGGTTGTCGCAAAAATAAACTTCACATGTGGGGGTGGTTCTTCGAGAGTTTTCAGCAGCGCGTTGAACGCGTTTTTACTCAGCATGTGCACTTCGTCGATGATGTACACTTTGTAGCGACCAGAAACGGGCGCATATTGTACCGAATCAATGATATCGCGAATATCATCGACCCCGGTACGCGAGGCAGCATCCATTTCAATGACATCGACATGCCTATCTTCGGCGATCATTTTGCAGTTGGGGCAAACGCCACACGGTGTGGTGGTGGGTTCGCCGTTACCATCGGGCCCGATACAATTCAGGCCTCGCGCGATAATGCGTGCGGTGGTGGTTTTACCGATACCGCGAATGCCGGTGAGAATGAACGCATGCGCAATACGCCCCGATTGAAACGCGTTGGTAAGCGTGCGCACCAATACTTCTTGGCCGATGAGGTCGGCGAAGGTGGTAGGGCGGTATTTTCGGGCTAAAACGCGGTACATTGTTCAGGTTTCAGGTTTCAAGTTTCAACAAACGACATGATTCGAGCACAGAATGTGCGAGTCAGCCTTGAGCACGTTTCATTGCGCAGGCCAGGAGGCCGGAGCAGGAAGCAACGTAAAAAACGAACCGCGCCCAAAAGCGCGGGTGACTGGCGGACGACCCGATGCGAACATCTGCGACGGTTGCTTCGTTTCCGACCTGGCCGGGTTGACAGCGGCAACGTCCGCCGCCAGCCGGTGTTACTTTACTGCACATTTCACCGTGCGCAAGCAGTTTAGCAGGGCATTTCACAGCAGATTCGTGGAGTATTGGTAAAAAGGGCGTTAGATTTTAATGTCAACGTAACCGAGGCTCTATGACTTCTCGCGCCCTCAGTATGGCTTCTATGCTTTTATTCCCACCATTTCTGATGCGCCGTGCGCATGAATTGTTTGCCCTGTTATTCACGGCGCTCGCCGTCTATGTGGCGGCATGCCTTATCAGCTATCACCCGGGCGATATGTCGTGGAATCAAACAGGCGCCAGCAACCTGCATAATTTAGGCGGCGCGATGGGGGCAACCTTGGCCGATGCGCTTATCCAAACGCTTGGTTGGAGTGCATGGCTGGCAGTGTTCGCATTTATGGGCTGGGCATGGCGGCTTTCGCTGCGCGATGCCACGCGTGGGCAAATGCTGTGGCGTGGTGTGGCGCTGGCAGTGGCACTTATATGCAGCTCAACGTTGCTGGCACTCATTGCCGTAAAAAGCGATATGGCGATGTTTCAGAATGCCAGTGGCGCCATTGGTATCGTGGTTGCCTTTAAGCTGGTGCCGCTGATCACCAGTGCAGGCCTGATGATACTCATGGGTGTATGCGCACTTTTATCGTTACCTTTGGCGCTTGGCTTACGTTTCCACGAATGGGTGGCGCTAAGTATTTTATTGCGCTTTGGCGCGGGCATGCTTGCTTCGGGTGTGATGGCGGTGATTGGTTTGCTGCGCCGCCCTGCGCGCAGCGACGATGATGAGGAAGTTGAAGAGGATGACGACCACATCGTTTCCGAAGATGACGATGAAGAGGATATTACCGAAAAACCAAGGCGCTCGCCAAAATTAGAATCGGACGCGAAAAAACGTGTGGAAGCCCGCCGCAAGAAAGAAGCCGAGCAAATCGCTCTCGAACTGCGCAGCCGCAAAGGTGATTTCACCTTGCCATCTGTGAACCTGCTGCAAAAGCAGGTGGTAAAAAAAGCCAAGCAGCAAAGCGAACAATCGCTTGAGCAGAATGCACGGTTGCTGGAAAGCGTGCTGATGGATTTTGGCGTAAAAGGCGAAATTACCGCTGTGCGCCCTGGCCCAGTGGTAACATTGTATGAACTCGAACCCGCGCCGGGTATTAAATCTTCCCGCGTGATTGGCTTGGCCGATGACATTGCCCGCTCGATGAGCGCGATTTCCGCACGCATCGCGGTGATTCCCGGGCGCAATGCGATAGGCATTGAACTGCCGAATGCCCACCGCGAAACCGTGTATCTGCGCGAATTATTTGAAGATGAAGTCTACGAAGAAACCGAAGCCAAACTGCCCTTGGTATTAGGCAAAGATATTGGCGGCGAAGCCATTATCGCTGACCTTGCCAAAATGCCGCATTTGCTGGTGGCGGGAACCACGGGTTCGGGGAAATCGGTGGCGATTAACACGATGATTATGTCGCTGATCTATCACCTGACACCTGAGCAGTGTAAATTCATCATGATTGACCCAAAAATGCTCGAGCTTTCGGTGTATGACGACATTCCGCATTTGCTGGCCCCGGTGGTCACCGAGCCTGCAAAGGCCGTAGTGGCACTGAAATGGACAGTGAAGGAAATGGAAAACCGTTACCGCTTAATGTCGCATTTAGGGGTGCGCAACATTGAAAGCTACAACAAGCGCCTCGAAGAAGCGCGCAAGAAGGGCGAAGAACTGACCCGCAGCGTGCAAACAGGGTTTGACCCTGAAACGGGCAAACCGATTATGGAAAAGCAACCGCTCGATATGTCGGCGTTGCCATTTATTGTGGTGGTGGTCGATGAAATGGCCGACTTAATGCTGGTGGCGGGGAAGGATATTGAAACCTCGATTCAGCGTTTGGCACAAATGGCACGTGCGGCGGGCATTCACATTATTATGGCAACACAGCGCCCATCGGTGGATGTGATTACCGGCGTGATTAAGGCTAACTTCCCCACACGTATTTCGTTTCAGGTGACCAGCAAAATCGATTCGCGCACGATTCTGGGTGAGCAGGGTGCTGAGCAGTTGTTGGGGCAGGGCGATATGCTGTTTATGGCCGGTGGTGGCCGTATCAGTCGGGTGCATGGCCCGTTCATTTCCGATAAAGAAGTGGAAAATATTGTGGCCTACCTACGCACGCAGGGTGACCCTGCCTATGACGAAGCCATCACCCGCGACGAGGAAGAAGAAGGCGCGCAAAGCGGCATGTTCGATGAAGAAGAAACCGAAGCCGAACGTGAGCTGTATAAGCAGGCGGTGGAATGTGTGGTGCGCGAGCAAAAGGCTAGCACCAGCTATATTCAGCGCCGCCTGAAAATAGGCTATAACCGTGCCGCGCGTATCATCGAGAAAATGGAAGCTGAAGGCATTGTGGGTGCGCCCAACCATGTAGGAAAACGTGAAGTGCTGATGCGATAGGCAAGGCAGCCTGAATTTTGCCAGCTACTGTGTCGTTCTTCGGCTCGTCTGGCATCATGTACGCACAAAGTACACTCAGCCTTCCTCGCCTCGAACTTCTCATACCTGGCGAAAATTGAGGCTGCCTTTCAATGCGGTGGCGTCACCTTCCGCTTGCCATAGGCGCGCTTCAGCACTATGTGCGGTGCATGCGTTTTATACTCACATGCTTTGTTATCCTTGGCCTTTCACAGGCTGCGCACGCAGCGGTCGATGTGAAGGCGCATCTGGCCGATATTGTGCGGGTGGAATCGTATTTAAGCAACCTGACAACATTGAAGGCCGAATTCTCGCAGGTTGCCCCGAACGGCGACCTATCCGCAGGCACGTTTTTCCTAAAGCGCCCCGGTAAAATGCGCTGGCAATATAAGCCGCCCACCCCGATTTTACTGGTTTCGGATGGCGATACTGTCACCTATTTCGATGCCGAGCTGGATCAGGTGAATTTTATTTCGCTCGATGATACGCTCGCCGGGTTTTTGGCCCAAAAAACTATGAAATTGAACGGCGAAGCCACCGAACTGATGGCGTTTGAGGCATCAAACGGGGCTATCCGGGTGACATTACAGCAGCGCGGAAAGCCAGAGCAGGGCTCACTCACACTCGAATTTTCCGATCGCCCATTGCTGCTTCGGCAAATGGTGGTGAGTGATAGTGCAGGCAACAGCACGCGTGTGGCATTTCAGGGCGCACAATATGGCGCAAAACTGCCCGATTCTCTGTTTGTTTTTGAGGATCCGCGCGGGGTTACGCCGCGTAAACGCAACTAGTTGTCACATTTCCTTCATCAAATGTTCGCATAAGCTTCACACACAGAAGCGCTGGTTTTAGGTATAACCAAACTATAGAACACACGCAACATAGGAGCCAACCATGCAACTGATCGATACACGCGACTCACAAGCGGTACAAGATATGATGATGTCGATGTTAGGTATGGATACCATGGCGTATATCAAACCAACGCTTTCTGATGGCATGACGGTATTTGCAGTGTACGCTGCTGACGGTACCCAGCTAGCCGTATTCGATACCGAAGAATCAGCTTACTACACCGCCCGCCGCAATAACCTTGAGCCAGTGAGCCTGCAATAATGGTACTCGTGGTCGCAAGCGTGCTCGGCACGGCATGGGTGGGCGCAGTGGCATATTGCATTTCCCCGATTATCGATAAAATCAACTGGCAGTTAAGCAGCTAGTGTTACTATCACCGGCACATGGTCTGATGTGCTTTCCAAATCCCGCGTTTCCTTAAAAATCTCTACCGACTTCAATGCTTCTTTCAGTGTGGGCGAAACCCACACGTGATCCAGTCTGCGGCCACGGTTACTGGCTTTCCAGTCGCGGGTACGATAACTCCACCAGCTATAGAGTTTTTCCGTTTCCGGCACAAAATGCCGTGCGGCATCTATCCACTTACCTGCGGCGATAAGGGCGTGCATTTTATCGCGCTCAATCGGCGTATGGCTTACCACATCGCGCAGTTGCTTCGACGACCAGACATCGTGCTCGAGCGGGGCAATGTTTAAATCACCCACCAGTATATTTTTTTCTTTGGGCTTTAGTGTTGCCGACCACTCCTTCAGTGTATCAACAAACGCTAACTTATCGCGGAATTTTGGGTTGGCCTGAACATCCGGAATGTCGCCGCCCGCAGGGATATAAAAATTATGTACCGTAATACCGTTATGTAGTGTGGCTGCAATATGCCGTTTATCGCCGTTGTTCAACACATCCATCGTGCTGTGCAGCGCTATAGGATGCTTGGCAAGAATCGCTACACCATTATAGCTTTTCTGGACAGCGAACACCACGTGAGGAAATCCAAGTTCGCGCACCAAATCATGCGGAAACTGCGCATCTTCTACTTTTGTTTCCTGCAAACACAGTACATCGGGCGCGTGCTGAGCAATGAAATGTTGTAAGATAGGGCCACGAATGCGCAGCGAATTGATATTCCATGTAGCGAGTTTCATTGATGATGGCCTCCAGCAATTTCTCCATAAGCCACTCGAGGCAGAAATGAAATCCATAAAAAAATAAGGGAGGCCGATGAAAGCCTCCCTCAATCAAATGCAGGAACAATAAAGCTGTTTACGCAATGGCTGTGCCAACCGGGTGGTAGTGAAAAATCAGTTGGTTGTAGCGGTTATGCAATCATGGGATGCCTTGCTTCAATGCAGGGTGCCTAAAAATAAGGCTACTTGGCAAGCGCCCTGCCGCCTGATAAGGCTGGCGACATGCAACACACAACAACCGAAGTGATTATTGCGGGGGGCGGGCTGGTCGGTAATGCGCTGGCGCTGGCGCTTGCGAATGCAGGTATTCACAGCGTGGTCATCGACCCGTTACCGCGCGAAGCGCAGCTTGGCGGCATGTTCGATGGCCGCACTTCCGCCATTGCGCTTGGCTCGGTGCGTATTCTGGATGCATGCGGTGCATGGCAATACATGGCGCAGCACGCGCAGCCTATTCTTGATATTCGCGTGTGCGATCAGAATAAGCCCGGCTTTGTGCATTACAAAAGTGCCGATGTTGGCGATGAGCCGTTTGGATATATTCTCGAGAACCAACAGATTCGCAGTGGCCTGTATCAGGCGATGGCATCGCGCAGCGAAATTACCCTGCGTAGCCCCAGCAAAGTAGAGGGGTTTGAAGCGGAACCGCACCGCATCACCGCACTGCTTGATGATGGTGCACGCGTGACCGCGCCGCTGATGTTGGCGGCCGATGGGCGCTTTTCATCGCTGCGTGAAAAAGCCGGATTAGCATCACGCGTTATAAGCTATGGGCAAACAGCGATTGTGACTGTTGTCGAACATTCCAGGCCACATAGCGGCTTGGCGCTGGAATCGTTTTTCCCCGCTGGGCCATTTGCGGTATTGCCGCTGATGGGGAATCGCTCCGGTATTGTGTGGACAGAAGCGGACGCTGATGCCCCGCATTACCTTGCGCTTCCGGATGACGAATTCACTGCAGAAATTGAGCAGCGCATGGGTGGCGCGGAAACCTCGCTTTGGGGTAAAATTTCGGTGACGGGCAAACGCTTTTCGTACCCATTAAAACTGATGCATGCACAGCAGTTTACCTCTCATCGCTTTGCGTTGATTGGCGATGCCGCGCACGGCATTCACCCGATTGCGGGGCAGGGCGTGAATTTAGGTTACCGCGACGTGGCGGTGCTTGCCGAGTTGCTAGCCGAACAGCGCAAGCTAGGGCTTGATTTAGGTAGCGAGGCGTTGCTGAAGCGCTACCAGCGCTGGCGCAAATTTGATTCGGTGAGCATGACCGCCTCGACCGATTTACTGAACCGTCTATTCTCGAACAGCAACCCATTGCTTGGGCTGGCGCGCCGCGCTGGGCTTGTGGCCGTAGAACATATGCCGCCGGTGAAGCATTTTTTCATGCGCCATGCGATGGGCATGATTGGTGACTTGCCACGCATGATGGAAAAACCTACAAAAGCAGCATGAACACTTCGGTAGCATTTGATGATGTGATTTCGATTCTTGCCACGCTGGTAGGCTTCGATACCACGAGCAGCGAGACGAATCTGCCGCTGATTGGTTGGGTAGAAGACTATCTTGCGGCGCGCAGCGTGCCGTATTTACGGGTGAATGCAAGCGATACAAAAAGTTCGCTGCTGGCATGTATTGGCCCTAAAAAACCCGGAGGTATTGTGCTTTCTGGCCATACCGATGTGGTGCCCACCAAAGACCAGTGCTGGAGTGCGCACCCGTATTTTCTTTCGGAATTGAACGGGTTGTTTTACGGGCGTGGCACCAGCGATATGAAATCGTTTTTAGCGCTGGCGCTTGCCTATATTCCGTATTGGCAATCGTTACCGCTTTCGCAGCCTATCTGGCTTGCATTTTCGCACGACGAAGAAATTGGCTGTTTGGGTGCTACTCCCATGGCGCAGGCCATTTTAGCGCAGGGCGCTTCGCCCTCGCTGGTGGTGATTGGCGAGCCTACCGAAATGCAGTTAGTGAGTGCGCACAAAGGCATTCACTCGTTTGAAACGGTGGTCACCGGCAAAGAAGCGCATTCGAGCATGCCGCATCAGGGTGCGAACGCAGTGATGGAACTTGGCGCACTTATGCACGAGCTGAACCTGATTCGTGATGCAGCAAAGCGCCAGCCGCCAAGCGGCGCCGAGCGGTTTACTCCAGCCTTCAGCACCGTGCATATTGGGGTTATCGAAGGCGGTGTTGCGCGTAACATTATTCCGCGCCAAGCGCGCATGTTATGGGAAGTGCGGCCAGTCCCTGGTGAAAATCTGGAAGCATTGCTTGCACCGTTTTGTGCGCGTGAAGCCGCTATCGATTCACAGCTCAAAGCACATGATCCGCAATGCGGTGTGCAAACCCGCAGCCGCAGTGTAGTACCCGGCCTTGCAAGCACGGCTGAAAACACACCGTATCTTTCCCTTGCCATGCGCTTGGCAGGCACCAATCAAAGCCACTTTGTTGCCTTTGGCACTGAAGGCGGATTTTTTCAGCAGCACGGCTTACCAGTGGTGATTTGCGGGCCAGGCTCGATCGATCAGGCACACCAGCCGGATGAATTTATTTCCAAAGAACAATTACATCTAGGCATGGAATTTATGCAGCGCCTGGGCACATGGGCAAGCGGCGCTTAGCGTTGGCACTATTGACGCCATGATACGCAACGACTATATACACAGCATGTTCACTAAAACCACCAATCAGATCAAAGTCACCGCGATACCACGGTTTCTGCAGGAACATTCCGAGCCGGGCGAAGACCATTACGTGTGGGCGTACACCATCCAGCTTGAAAATATGGGGAGCGATACTGTGCAGCTGGTGAATCGCTACTGGAATATTACCGATGCGCAAGGCCTGATTCAGGAAGTAGAGGGCGAAGGGGTGATTGGCGAACAGCCGGTGTTGAAGCCCGGAGAAGCCTTTCGTTACACTAGCGGCACCGCGCTCAGCACGCCTTCGGGCATTATGCATGGCAAATATGAAATGACCACGCCTGCGGGAAGCCGGTTCCACATTGATATCCCGGCATTTTCACTCGATAGCCCGTATCAGGCCACGCGATTGAATTAAATCGCTTATTTCTTTCATTCGGTAATAATTTGGTAACACTTTTCGTGTTAATATACGCTGGTATGAGTATAGGTTCAGTAAATATGGCCGCCATGCTGGCGGATCAGCAATCCAGATCTGGCGGTGAGCCTGGGTTTGGCCTGTTTGGTTTGCTGCGCGATGTGCAGTTTGCACCGATTCTCGATTTAAACGGTTCGTTTCTTGGCAAGCCCATTGGTGGTAGCATTATTGCCAGTTTTATTGCTGGCGGTGTAGTGAATAAAAAAATGAACATGAAATTTTTGAATGCGATTAAGCAAGCTGCCGAACAAATTTCACAAATGAACCGCCAACAGCTTGAGCAATTGGCACAAACCATGCGTTCTACAGGTAATATTGCTGCCTTAACTCCGGAAGTCGCGGGAATGATGAGTTCATCGGGCATATCGCTCAACCACTAGTTGAGCTTGGTATTCGCTTATATTTAAGTCATTGATTCCTATGGTGCCGAGCTATGCACCCAGTGCATATCGCACCTGCGAAATCAGCACTCCTCATTAATGGTTTTTTACCCCATAACCCTCTCAGGGAAGCGACCTTGAGAAACATCAGGGCACCCTAAAAAACCAAAGGAGCTTAGCATGTCCATGCGCAAACTGACACTCGTTTTGATACTCGCTGCACTCTCTGCGTGCTCTTCCGAGGAGCCAAAAATTGCCACGCTGGCCAATAACCAGCCC